>DASUCP010000255.1:0-9638 GCA_036275975.1 Sphingomicrobium sp. | reverse complement strand
GAGGCGAAAGTGGCCAACGATAAAGTCATTGCACTTACCGCGACCAGCGAGCGGCCGGCTTCGACATTGAGCGGCTACGGGATGCTGATCGTGCTACTGCTGGCAATCCTCGGCGACATCTACGGGATCAACCGGCTGTCGAGCGGGGGAGAGGCCATCGACATCGCGACCGTGATCATTGCGACGATCGCTTTCATCCTCGTCTTCCCGGGCTTCTTCATGCTGCAACCCAACCAAGCGGCGGCGATCACCCTCTTCGGCGAATATCAGGGTACCGACCGCAACACGGGCCTGAGGTGGATATGGCCGTGGATGGCGAAGAAGAAAGTGTCGGTACGCGCCAACAACTTCATCTCCGACAAGATCAAGGTGAACGACCTGCGCGGGAATCCGATCGACATCGCCGCGCAAATCATGTGGCGAGTGGTCGATACGGCGCAGGCCCTGTTCGACGTCGATGATTACAAGCAGTTCGTCCGCGTCCAGGTCGAGGCGGCCATCCGAACCATCGGCTCGCGCTACCCGTACGACGACTTCACCCACCAGGAGATCACGCTTCGCGGCAACCACGACGAAGTGGGAGTCCAACTTCGCAACGAGCTGCAGGCGCGCCTCAACGTCGCCGGGATCGCGGTCGACGAATGCGGCTTCACCTACCTCGCTTATGCAACCGAGATTGCCGGTGCGATGCTTCGGCGGCAGCAAGCGCAGGCGGTGGTCGCTGCGCGGCAGACTCTAGTCGAAGGCGCGGTCGGCATGGTCCAAATGGCCCTAGATGCGCTGTCGAAGAAAGGCGTCGTCGAACTCGACGACGAGCGCCGCGCCGCCATGGTGTCGAACCTGATGGTCGTCCTCTGCGGCGAGAGGGACACCCAGCCCGTGGTCAACACTGGCACCCTCTATCAGTAAGCGCGCGCGGTGCCGGGCGACAAGCGCAAGGCCTACCCGCTTAGGGTCGACCCGGCTTTGTGGGCCGCGGTCGAGCGCTGCGCCGCCGCCGAATTGAGGAGCGTCAATGCCCAGGTCGAATGCCTGCTGCGGGAAGCGCTCGCCGAGCGTGGAGTAAAGCTCAGGGCGCCTATCCCGAGGAAGCGCGGGCGTCCCCCGAAGGAGAATAGCAAGTGAGCGGCGATCGCGAGTGGTTCGCGCCAAAGCGCTATGGTTATGGCGCCGGACTGCCCATCACTTGGCAGGGGTGGGCGCTGACGATGGCGTTCGTCTCGATCGCGGCCACATGCGCAGGAGTGTTCCGTAATAAGCCGTTTCTGATCTTCGCCATCATGATCCCGATCCTGACGGTTTTCCTGGTGATCTGCGCACGCACGACGAAGGGCGGTTGGCGTTGGCGTTGGGGAGAAGAGGACTAACCGACCGAAAGGTCGCGCTGCTGGTTGACGAGGCACCACTCGCCGAGATGTGAAAGCATGAACCGCGCTGCCTGCTCGAACAGGTCGGCGGCGCGCGTCAGATTCGGGGCCTTGCGCAATTCGCCGTCAATTTGGCGGAGCATGTCCGCGGTCCTGAGTGATCGAATCGCGTCGCCGCCAAAATCGCCCTGAAAACGAATGCCGAACACCGCCGTCGCGAGCGCTGGGAAGCCGGCCGAGATCAGCTGGAACCAATTGCTATCCACGTTCACGTACGTGAGCTTCGCCGCATAACCGATCAGGGTTGCGATCGAAGCGATGAGGGTAATGAAGAAAAGTGCGGTGCCGATCTTTTCGAGGCGGTGGTCGAGCAAGTGAATCTGGTGGGCGTTGCGAACGTGATAGCTCACCTGGGGTGCGACTTCCTGATCGGTGATCCAGGTCGCCAGCTGAGTTGCAGTGCCGCGATCGATTTTACCCGAAGGGCAACCCATCGCTCGCCAGATGCCGCCTGCGTACCAGTCGATCCAGCGCTGCGGGACGGGGTTGGTTTCCGTGCCGGGAGGGTCCGGCGCGGCAATACCAAGAAGCTTGAGGCTCCGCATCGGGCGAAGGCGCTCGGCGAGCTGACGGTAATCAAGCCAGCGACGGTGCCATTCGTTCTTTGTGCCGATGTGGGCATTGAAGATAATCGCCACCGTGATCACCATTTCGGCAAGCGACTCCTGCAGAGTCAGGTGCGGAAACATGAATGTGCTGAGGCCCATGCAAACGGCTAGGCCGCCGAAGACGAACGCGAAGATGTGCCCGCTGCGATACGTCTGCGCGAGGTAGGTCGCGAGCTGGTCCGACCAGTGGTAGGCGTCCTCGAGCAGGTCCATCGGCGTCGTAGAATTGTGGGCGTCGGCGCTCTTCTCGCGAAACTCGCGCCATTCCTCGCGATTCATTCGAATGACATATTCGTTCGTCAGATCGCGAGCCCTGATTGGACGGACACCCGCCATGGCGAGAAGCAGAGTATATTCCATTCGGGGCCGAAACCGCGGGGCCTTCTCGCGGAAAAAACGCGCGAGGAAGTTCTGCTCCTGCATGTCGGGCGGGGGAACGAGGATCGCCGAGAGCATCTGGTCCACGTGAGCTGCGGTTAAAGGCCGCTCCGCCATCGGATCGTCGCCCATGGTGTCGACGACCGGATCGAAGGCGGCCCACAGCAACCTCGCGGGACAGTCCTCTACCGGCGAGAAATGCGCGATCGGAGTCCCGTGGGCGATCCCCAGCGCGACCACTTCGGCGGTTCCTCCGCGTCCGCGCGCCTTCTCGCCATCCCAGACCGCAATCAACAGGTCGGACTGAGCCACGGTTGCACGGCCGGCCATCGCGTAACCTTCGGTCTCGTCGTCGGCTTCGCCCGGCAGCTCGAGCACTCGGCCGGCGCGGTTCAGGAGCGCGTCAAAGCGCTCGCGCGCCGCCTCATCCAACAAGGTCGTTCGATAATAGCTGCGCTCGAACGGAAGCACGGCGTCGAGCTCCCAGCCGAGCTCAAGCGCGAGCTCCGCACCGATCTGGTCCGCACCGTCGGCCAGCGCCGAGACAAAGCGGAGAATCACGGCATCGGACGCGAAGCACTCACGGTTCCGCCGGTGCAACTCGCGGCATATCTTCTCGAACAGCAGAAGCGTGTCGCGGAGCCGCTCGCGCAAGCGCGGCACGTTCCCTTCCGCGAGCGCCTCCGCCCGATGCCCGGTGATCCCGACCGAAAGAACGAACGGAATGCGCGGCGGGCCGGCCGGTGACGCTTCGCGATCTTCGCTCTGAATAATCGCGGCTGTCGGAGCGTTCACCGGCTCAGCCTAACGCACTGCAATCGTCTCACCAAATCATTGAGTGCCGCCGTTCATGTTCTGGCCGCCCGGGTCATAGTTGATGTAGTTGTTGGGGTCGGACGGGTCGGTGTCCCGCTTCAGGAAGCACAGCGTGAACTGGAAGTCCTCCACGAGCATATCCTCATTTCTGACCCACACGATGCCTTTCTCAGAGTCAGTGCCAATTGCGTAAATCTGCTGGTCATAAGACGCTGAGTTTGGACACTCCGGCGGATTTTTCTGACGCGGGGTGCAAATCCAGATCGCGTTCATCGGATTGGGCGGAACCGTAAGGTTCTTCGCGGTCGTCTGATCGTCGAGAGTGATTTTGACCACGAAGTAGTCCTTCTTCTTCATTCCCTTACCGTTGATCTGGAAGTTGTCTTTGTTGAAGACGAGGGTGCTGACCGAGGCTCCATCCATGGTCATCGAATATTGCCCATTGTCCTTGGCCGTAAAGACGACCTTGACCTCTTTGCCCACGCCTTGAGCGTAAGCTGCTCCTTTTTGATCTGACATTCCATGCTCCTCGGCGTGGCTTGGGCTGGGTTCTTTCGTAGTGACTCCGTCCATTTCGTTTCTCCTTCGGAGAGGCAGTATCAATCAGGTTCATACTTCCATGCGGCAATCATCCATTTGCCCCCTTTCCCGGCGCTTCAGCTCTGGCGTCGGTAACCGATTGACTTGAGCTTGGAGATGAGCGGCTGCGCCTCCGCGCGGCGCCCTAATCGCTCGAGGATAAGTGCGTGCTCGTCCATGTCTGATGGTCTTTCGACGACACCCTTTGGCAAAGCCGCAAGCGCCTTTGACCACGCGTCATTGGCCCCGCTGGAGTCGCCGCTGCGTTGCCGGACGTCGCCGAGCAGCTGATACCCATAGACAATGCCGAATTGGGTGACGACGGGGTCTTCATTTTGGTCGGATCGGGCGGACGCCAGCGCTTGCGTGGCAAGTGCCGTCGCACGCGCATAATCGCCGGATTCCATCGCCAGTCGTGCGCGCATCCTGAGGCACGAGGTCAGTCTGGGGGTGACCGGATTCCTTCCGCGGATTTGTGCAACAAGGCCGCAACCGTTTTGTGCCTCTTGCGCCGCCTCGGCCGCGTGCCCCTGCTGCAGAAGCGCTCTCGAAAGCTCGAGTTGTGCCCCGGCTGCATAGCTCTTCCAGAGCTTGTTCGTCGGCTCGATTGGCATCAGTTGCTGGGCCTGAGCCACGGCCGCTCGAAACTCCCTCAAAGCCTGGTCCGGAGTGCCATGCGTCAGGAAAAGATTTGCGAGACCTTGATGAGCGATGATCAATTGCGCGCGGAAGTCGACGTCGCTGGACCCCCGCGCAATCGCGGCATTGAGTAGCGCGATTTGCTTCTGTCGCGCGTTGATTGCTTCATCGAGGTTTCCCAGCGCGCGCTCCGCTTCCGCCAGCCATGCGTACAACTTCGGAAACTCGCTCTGGTAAGTCTCATTGTTGGGATCGATCGCGACGAGTCCTTGCATCGGTCCGATGGCGCTCGAAAACGCCTGAGCAGCCTCGGCGTAGCGGCGCCGGTTGTAAAGCGCGATGCCGACGTCCTCTTTCCCGTACAGCGCCTCCATCCGCCACTTAAGGTTGTCGGGTTGCATGGCGACCAGCCGGTCACCCAGCCGTTTATATTCGCTGTAATCGGCAAACGCCTCGTCATGCCTGCCGGCAAAACGTGCAATCTCGCCAAGCCAGAAGACGTTCTGCGCTAGCTCGAAGATGCGGTCCGGATCGTTTGGCGAGCGGCGCACGGCTTCGGTCGTGCCGGCGAGCGCCTGCCGATACAGGCCCTCCGCCTCGGCCATATTGCCGCGATTGTAGGCGACCTCGGCCATGAGATTTAAGGCTTGCGAGCGCTGCAGCAGCGCAGCGTCATTCAGGTCCGAGGTATCCTGCTTGCTGTAGTAGGCGAGGACTCGCGATCCCACACCATCGAGTGCGTCGAGCCTCCCGATCGGTTCCAGCTTGGCCCTGAGATCGCCGAGCATGAACTCGACCAGGCCCTCCGCCTGGCGCCGCTGCTCGCGCGCGGAGTCGCGGGCCTGGATAGCGGTGACCGCGAGCGTGCTGGTGACCGCCATGCCCGCAAGCGATGCGGCTGCGACATAAGCCATCTGTCGGTGGCGGCGCGCTGTCTCCCGCTGCACCAGCTCGTCGAGACCGACCCCGAGCATTCCGGCGACGATCTTGAGGAAACCGATCCGCCTGCCGCCTTTCCCTTCGCGAAGGTCGGCGGCTAGCGGCTCGGTCTTCTTGCCGGTGGGTCTTCCGCGGCGGTTGTATTTGGCGACCAGCGCAGGCGGGAAGCATTCCTCGGCCTCGCGCCCCGGGATGTCGCTCGCCAGCGGCTCGCCGGCGATCACTGCGGCGATAATGCAGCCTTCCGGATGGATCCGCTTGAACGTCTCGATTTCGACGTTGATCCACTTCGACCGCGCCGCCGCCGGAGAGCACAGGACCAGCAGGCATCGGGACGCTTCCAGCGCCTCGCATATCTCTTCATTGAGATCGTCGGCCGCGGCGAGATCATGCTGGTCGCGGAAGATCGGCGTCAGGCGCTTCGGCACCACTCCGTTCGCGGTAACTCGGCCGCGCAGGCTCGACGGGACACGAAAGCGCTCGAGCTCCTCATGAAGCCAGTCTGCATCCTCGCTATCGCCGTGGCTGTAGCTGAGGAATGCGAAGTAATGCGCAGGAGCGGGTGCACGGCGGCGTCCGGCGGGCCGAGCCGATGGGTGATAACCCTCGGATGGGCGGGTCCACTTGTTCATCGTACCCCCGAGCGAATCCGGTTAACGCGGTTAACACAATACGATAGGAGTCGCGATAAGCCTTTGGATAAGGGGGCTTTGGCTTTGCCCGTGGCCGGCAGGGCCCTATATGGCGCCCTCAGAGGAACTCATGTCATCCATCCGCCCCTGGCGAGATATCGAGCGGCGCATGTCGCGGCAGATCATGGTCGGCTCCGTCCCCGTGGGCGGAGACGCGCCGATCAGCGTGCAGACCATGACCAACACGCCGACGGAGGATGCCAGGGCGACTATCGACCAGATCCGGCGCTGCGAGGATGCCGGCGCCGACATCATTCGCGTGTCCTGCCCGACCGCGGGCGCCACGGCGGCGCTGAAGGGCATCGTCCGGGCGGCGCGCGTGCCGATCGTCGCCGACATCCACTTTCACTACAAGCGTGCGCTCGAAGCGGCTGACGCGGGTGCGGCCTGTCTCAGGATCAACCCGGGCAATATCGGCTCTGAGGAGCGCGTTCGCGAGGTGATCGCGGCCGCCCGCGCCAACGGCTGCGCGATCCGCATCGGGGTCAACGCCGGCAGTCTCGAAAAAGACCTGCTCGAAAAATACGGCGAGCCGTGCCCGGAGGCATTGGTCGAAAGCGCGCTCGACCACATCCGCATCCTCGAGGACCATGGCTTCCGCGAGTACAAAGTCGCGGTGAAGGCCAGTGACGTGTTCCTCGCCGTCGCCGCCTACCAGCAGCTCGCGAGCGAAGTGGACTGTCCGCTGCACCTCGGGATCACGGAGGCAGGCGGACTGATCGGCGGAACGGTCAAGTCCGCGATCGGCATCGGCAACCTGCTGTGGGCGGGGATCGGCGACACGATTCGGGTCTCGCTTTCGGCGGAGCCCGAAGAAGAGGTCCGCGTCGGCTATGAGATCCTGAAGGCGCTGGGCATCCGCAGCCGGGGTGTCCGTGTCGTTTCATGCCCGAGCTGTGCGCGGCAGGGCTTCGACGTGATCCGCACGGTCGAGGCGCTCGAAGCGCGGCTCCAGCACATCAAGACTCCGATGTCGCTGAGCGTCCTCGGCTGCGTGGTCAACGGTCCGGGCGAAGCGCGCGAGACCGACATCGGCATCACCGGCGGCGGCAACGGCACACACATGGTTTATCTCTCCGGCGTCACCGATCACCACGTGAAAGACGCCGACATGATCGACCACATCGTCAAGCTGGTCGAGGCCAAGGCGGCCGAGCTCGAAGCGGCACAAGCCCAGGCGCAGACGCTCGACGCAGCCGAATAGTTTAGCCTTTCTTTACCGGTCACGGCGCAGCGTGGTGCCATGGCCAAGCTGTTGCTCATCCTGATCGTCGGCGGAGCGCTCGCAAACTCGCTCGCGGCATCGAACTCGCAGCCGCCGCTGCTCATCGACTCGCAGCCTGCGCCGACTAACGTCGCTATCGACGCTTCCAATTAACAGCCGCTAGAGGCGGCTCGTGAACCGCGTCGCCCAGCAACCGGCGAAGGCCTTCGCCGCGGCTCTGCTCGCCGTCAGCGCGCTGTCGATCATGGACGCGGTGATGAAACACCTGGTCATCGTCATCGGCATTATTGCCGTCAGCGTCTGGCGTTCGGTTGTGAACCTGGCGATCAGCTCGGCCATCTACCTGCCTCGGCAGAAGCGCTGGCCGAGCCGACGCACGCTGAAGATCCATGTCATTCGGGGCGTCATGGTGACCGCTCTCGCCTTCCTCTTTTTCTGGGGCATCGGCCGGGTCCCGCTGGCGCAGGCGATCGCTCTCACCTTCATTGCGCCGCTCGCCGCACTTCTGCTCTCAGCGATCTTCTTGAAGGAGGATGTCGGCTCGCGCTCGATCATCGGGTCCTTTGTCGCCTTCGGCGGACTGCTCGTGATCCTATTCGGCCAGGCGCGCATGAAGGTCGGCCCCGAAGTGCTGCTCGGCACCGCAGCAATCCTCGGTTCGGCGGTGTGCTATGCGGCCAACCTGGTGCTGATGCGTCACCAGGCGCTCTCGGCGAAGCCACTGGAGATCAATTTCTTCCAGTCGCTGACGGTCATGGTTCTCTGGGTCATCCTGCTGCCGGTCGTTGGACTCCCGGCGTGGCCGGCGTGGCAGTGGCAATGGGTCGCCCTCGCCGCGCTGCTTTCGACCGGCGGGACCCTGCTCTACGCCTGGGCCTATGCGCGCGGGCAGGCGAGCTATCTTTCGGTGAGCGAATATAGCGCTTTCCTGTGGGCCTCGCTGATGGGCTGGCTTGTCTTTCGTGAGCATGTTTCGGATTACACACTCGCCGGCGCGGCGCTGATCGTCGGCGGTTGCCTCATCGCGATCCGCCCCAAGGCTCCGCCGCCGGAGATCGACGTCGCCGCTTAGCCCGATCCCAGCACGTTAATGGTGAAGGCCAGAACGCCGATGTTGAACGCAAAGGCAGCGAGGCAGTGGATGGTGACTGTCTTACGCATACGAGATTCGGTGACCGTCACGTCGGAGGTCGCGAACGCCATTCCGCAGGTGAAGGCGAAATAGACGAAGTCCCAATAGACCGGATGCGTGGTCCGCGGGAATTCCAGTCCGACGCAACCCATCTCCGGATGCATGTAGACGAGATGCGCATAATGAAGCGCGTAGATCGTGTTGCTGAACAGCCACGCGAGCGCGAGCGTCACGATGATCAGGCTCTTGGTCAGCGGCTGCGGATTCTTGCCAACGGACTCCGCCGCAATCGCAATCAGCAGGATCGCGAGCACCGTTCCCGTGATTGCCAGCAGAAGCACGCGGTTGGCGTCGTTCGCCTGCGCATGCTCGCGAATGACTCGCGCCTCTTTCGTTCCGAGCAAGGAGATGCACGACAGAAGAAAGACGACGGCGGCCAAGTCGAACCCGGCCATTGCTCCCAGCGTCCAATGGCCGAGCAACTCGTGGCCAAGTGGAACACCGACAATGAGCACACCGATGAACGCGAGAAACCGCGCGGGCGCAATCATGTTGCCGATGGTTTGCCGCTTCGTCATGGCGAGCAGATTAATCGCACGGACTCGTGCGTCCAGTGAAAGGAAGTTCATGCCTTGGCTATGGCTGATCATCGGAGGCTGCTTCGAAGTCGGGTTCACGACCTCGCTCCGGTTCGTCGACGGGTTTCGTAACGTGCCGTGGACGATCGCCTTCCTCATTTCCGTGGCGATCAGCATGGGGTTGCTGGAGGTCGCGTCGCGCTCGATCCCGATGGGAACGGCTTATGCGGTTTGGGGCGGTATTGGCGCGGTTGGGACGGTCCTCGTCGGAATCCTCTGGTTTCACGAGCCGTCGAGCACGGTTCGCATCCTGCTGATTTTGGCGATCGTTGCGGCAATCGCTGCCCTCAGGCTAACCGCCTGAACGCAGAGGGGGGTGATCATGAAGCGACTGTTCGGCTTGTTTGCTGGCTTAATCGGCTTCGCGTCCGCCGCTTCCGCTCAAGCGGCTCCGCTTCCGTTCGTGCTCAAGCAGGTAGGTCCGGGCGTCTATGCAGCGATCGATGGACCGGAGCATAAGGCGGGGTCAAACGCCGGCTTCGTCATCGGCGATGATGGCGTGCTGGTGGTCGACAGCTTCTTCAACGTCGATGCGGCACGCGCGCTCGTCGCCGAAATCCACCGG
>DASUCP010000254.1:0-2442 GCA_036275975.1 Sphingomicrobium sp. | reverse complement strand
TACACTCTAGGCCCCGGCGTCGGTTTCACGCTTCCCGCGCCCATCGAGCGGGTGAAGAAGATCGACGTCGAGACGATCCGCACGATCGACCTCGGCTCGGAGAGCGCCGACGACCTCATGCTGACCGGCGACCAGAACCTCCTCGACCTCGCCTATTCGGTCCGCTGGAACATCCGTACCCCGGAGCTTTACTTGTTCCAGCTCGCGCAGCCGGATGACACGATCAAGGAGGTCGCCGAAAGCGCAATGCGCGCTGTCGTCAGCCGCGTGACTCTCAATGACGCCATGGGCGACCGCCGCGCCGAGATCGAGGCGCAGGTCGCGCAGAACATGCAGCGGATCCTCGACAGCTACCGCGCGGGCATCCAGGTGCAGGGCATCGCGATCAAGCAGGCGGACCCGCCCGACGAGGTCAATGACGCGTTCAAGCAGGTCACCGCGGCGCAGCAGGACGCGCAGACCTACATCAACAACGCCAACGCCTATTCGCTCCAGCTCCGCCAGAAGGCGCAGGGCGAGGCGACCGCGTTCGACAAGGTTTACGAGCAATACAAGCTCGCCCCCGAGGTGACCCGCCGCCGCATGTATTACGAGACCATGGAGCAGGTGCTCTCGAAGGTCGACAAGACGATCGTCGAAGCGCCGGGCGTAACCCCTTATCTGCCCCTCCCCGAAGTGAAGAAGGGCCAGCAGCAGCAGGCGCAGCAGCAATGACCTCCATCCGTCGTCATCCGCTCCTCTCAGCGGTCGTCGCGTTCGTGCTGCTGCTCATCCTCGTCGGCAGCTTCCCGATCGTTCCCGAGACCAAGCAGGCGGTCGTCGTTCGCTTTGGCAAGCCGGTCCGAATCCTCAATCGCTACGAGCCGGGACGCCCAATCGGCTCGCCGGGCGCGGGCATTTCGTGGAGGATCCCGTTCGCCGAGCAGGTCGTGTGGATCGACAAGCGAGTCCAGGACGTCGACATGCAGCGCCAGCAGGTGCTGTCGACCGACCAGCGGCGCCTCCAGGTCGACGCCTTCGCACGCTATCGCATTGTCGATCCGCTGCTGATGTACATCCGGGCCGGCAACGAGCAGCAACTGACCGAACAGCTCCGCCCGATCCTCGGCTCCGAGGTCCGCAACGAGCTCGGCCGCGTCGAGTTCGCATCACTGCTGACGCCCGAGCGTCAGGGGATCATGGACGATGTGAAGAGCTCGCTGAACCGCATTGCTAGCCAATATGGCGTCCAGGTGCTCGACGTCCGCATCAAGCGCACTGACCTGCCCGACGGCGCACCTCTCTCGGCCGCTTTTGACCGCATGCGCACCGCGCGCGAGCAGGAAGCGCGCTCGATCCGCGCCCAGGGCGCCAAGCAGGCGCAGATCATCCGCGCCGAGGCCGATGCGGAGGCCGCTCGCACCTACGCGGCGAGCTTCGGCAAGGACCCGCAATTCTATGATTTCTACCGCGCCATGCAGTCATACATGACGACCTTCGTGGGCGACGGTCAGGACAAACCCGCGCCCACCAACATCATTCTGTCGCCGCAGAATGACTATCTGAAGGAATTCACTGGACGCGCCCCTCCGGGAAAGTGAACCGGAGCGTTCAAATCTCGTTAAGCCCAGTGGGACATTAGCGCCCTTGCGTCTCACACCAAATAATGGAGTATCGATGCGCTCGAAGGAGTCCGGAACAGTGCGCTACGCCTATGGGGCCGCGATGGCCCTGCTCTTGGGGGGATCGGCATTCTCTCTCGCGACCGGGCAGGCCGGCGCGCAGGTACCGCAGAACGCGCCTGGCACGTCCTCGCTCGCTCCACGCCCCGGCGCCCCGATGTCCTTCGCCGACCTCGTCGCGAAGCTTCAGCCGGCGGTCGTCAACATCTCGACCAAGCAGCGGATCCAGGTCCGCCAGCAGACCGACCCGTTCGAGGAATTCTTCCGTCGTTTCGACCCGAACTCGCAGGGGAGCGACAACAGCGGGAGCAGCGGCGGCGGCGCCCAGCCGCGCACGCGTGAGGCAGGTTCGCTCGGCTCCGGCTTCATCATCTCGCCCAACGGCTACATCGTCACCAACAACCATCTGATCCAGGGCCTTCAGGGCACGGGCACGGTCGACACGGTCACGGTCACCACCACCGACCGCCGCGAATATACGGCCCGGATCGTCGGGCGCGACGAGACCTCCGACCTCGCGCTTCTGAAGATCGACGGCACCAATCTGCCGTTCGTGCAGTGGGGCGACAGCACCAAGGCCCGCGTGGGCGACTGGGTGATCGCGATCGGCGATCCCTACGGCGTCGGCAGCACCGTTACTGCCGGAATCATCTCGGCGCTTCACCGGGGGATCACCGGCGTCGGCGCGTACGACCGCTACATCCAGACCGACGCGGCCATCAACATGGGGAACAGCGGCGGCCCGATGTTCGACCTCAACGGCAACGTCATCGGCATCAAC
>DASUCP010000253.1:0-2757 GCA_036275975.1 Sphingomicrobium sp. | reverse complement strand
GAGCTGCACAAGATCCAGAAGGCCGATCCGCGCATCCATTTCTCCGAGATCAACAATTCCGTCGACTACACGAAGAACCAGTACAAATCGGCGATGGAGGGGCTGCTCGAGGGCGCGGTCCTCGCCGTCCTCGTCGTGCTGCTGTTTCTTCGTGACCTTCGCGCAACGGCCATTTCGGCGCTCGCGATTCCGATGTCCGCGATCCCGGCGTTCTGGTTCATGAGCATGCTGGAGATCAATCTCAACGGCCTGTCGCTTTTGGCGATGAGCCTCGTTGCAGGCGTGCTGGTCGACGATGCGATCGTCGAGATCGAGAACATCGTCCGCCACATGCGCATGGGCAAATCCGCCTACCAGGCGGCGCTCGACGCCGCGGACGAGATCGGTCTCGCCGTGCTCGCCACCACCATGTCGATCGTGGCGGTCTTCCTGCCGGTCGCGCTGATGCCCGGCATCTCGGGCCAGTTCTTCAAGGCGTTCGGATTCACCGTCGTGATGGCGGTGTTGATGAGCCTGCTCGTCGCGCGCATGATCACGCCGCTGATCGCAGCCTATTTCCTGCGTTCGCACGGGGCCCAACCGCACGCTTCCGGCGTGGCGATGGACAAGTATCTCGGGATTTTAGGCTGGTCGCTGAACACCGCGAAGGCCCATGCCTACGCTTCGAAGCACCCAGGGACGTGGGGCAAGATCAAGAGTCTGCGCCACGATCACCGGCTGGTCATGGTCGGGGCCGGACTTGGCGCGCTCGTTCTCACCGTCGTTCTCATCGCCACCCTTCCGATGACCTTCCAGCCCGCCATCAACCAGGATACGTCGTCGGTGCAGGTCAGCCTGCCGCCCGGCACGACGCTCCAGGAAACCGAAGCGGTCGTCGACCATGTCGCCAACCTCGTTCGCGACAATCCTGCGGTCGAAAGCGCGTTCGAGCGGATCAACGTCGGCAGCGGGTCGGTCGAACTGAAGCTCAAGAAGGACCGCAAGGTCACTAGCACCGAGTTCGAGCGATCCGTCGCGCCGCAGTTCGCGACGATTCCGGATGCTCGAGTCAATTTCGCGAGCCAGAACGGCGGCGGTCCCGGCGGCTCCTCGCGCGACATCATGCTCTACCTCGGCGGCGACGATCCGGCGAAGCTGGAAGCGACCGCGAGCAAGATCGCCGAGCTGATGCAGAGCCTGCCGGAGCTTCGCGCCCCGCGCGTCGCGGGGGATACGGCGACGCCGGAAATCGTGATCAAGCCGCGGTTCGATCTCGCCGCCGACCTCGGCGTGACGACGGCCGCGCTGAGCCAGACGATCCGCATCGCAACGCTTGGCGACATCGAGCAAAACAGCGCCAAATTCTCGCTCTCGGATCGTCAGATCCCGATCCAGGTCTCACTGCCTGAGAGTAAGCGGCAGGATATCTCCACGCTCGAAAACCTGCCCGTCCCAACCTCGGGTGGCGGGTCCGTACCGCTGAAGTCCGTCGCCGACATCTCGTTCGGGGCGGGTCCTGTCAGCATCCAGCGGACGGGACAGCAGCGCCGTATCGCCGTCGGAGCGGACCTCGCGCCAGCCTTCGTGTCGGGTCAGGCGTGGAAGAAGATCAACGCGCTGCCGGCGGTGAAGAACCTTCCCGACGGAGTCTCGCGCCTGAACCTCGGCCAGACCAAGTGGCAGACGGAGATGATCCAGAATTTCATCGTCGCGCTGCTCGCCGGCGTGCTGCTCGTGTTCGCGGTGCTCGTGCTGCTCTACCGTCGCTTCCTGTCGCCATTCGTCAACATGGGGTCGCTGTGGCTCTGTCCGCTTGGAGCGGCGCTAGCGTTGCACATTGCCGGGCAGCCGCTGTCGCTGCCGGTTTTCATCGGCATGCTGATGCTGTTCGGGATCGTCGCGAAGAACTCGATCCTGTTGGTCGATTTCGCGGTTGAGATGATGAACCACGGAATGCCGAAGGACGAGGCGATTCGGGAAGCCGGTCACAAGCGCGCGCAGCCGATCGTGATGACTACGGTCGCGATGGTTGCGGGCATGCTTCCCATCGCGCTCTCGATCACCGGCGATGCGAGCTGGCGGGCGCCGATGGGCGTAACCGTAATCGGCGGGCTGATCTTCTCGACGCTGCTGACGCTTCTCCTCGTCCCCGCCTATTTCTCGATCGCCATCTCGCTCGAGAGCCGCATCGGGCGCCTGTTCCATCGTATCGTCGGTGCGGAGGCGCACGAGGTGCCGCGGCCAGTCGCCGCCGAGTGACGCATCGCCAGCGCTGATCGCGCGTTGGCGCAGGCGATGACTGCTGTTCCGGTCCTTCTCAATCGCGGCGGCGGCGCCGTCTCGCGCGATCCGCAGATCGCCGGCAAGGTCGCCGACGCGATGAAAGCCGCAGGCATCGATGCCGCCGTGGAGCTCGTCGAAGGTGGTGATTGTGCGGTCCGTTGCCGGGTGATTGCCGAGCGCGGCGACGCCCTGCTGATCGTCGGCGGCGGCGATGGGACCATTGGTTCGGCAGCCTCGGCACTGGTCGGAACGGAGACGAGGCTCGGCATCCTGCCGCTGGGAACGCTGAATCATTTTGCGCGCGACCTCGGCCTTCCGACGGATTTGACGGAGGCCGCGAAGGTCATTGCTGCGGGCAATCAGCGCCGAGTCGACGTCGCCGAGATGAACCAGCGCATCTTCATCAACAACAGCGCGATCGGGCTCTATCCGCTGATGGTGATCGATCGCGACCTGCAGCGTCGCCGCCTTGGCCGAAGCAAGCGGCTGGCGATG
>DASUCP010000252.1:0-13226 GCA_036275975.1 Sphingomicrobium sp. | reverse complement strand
GGAAGACCTGAATGATGCAGCGATGTTCGGGTGGGACGTGCCGAAGTGCCACTTCGATTGGCCTACGCTGCGCGACAATGTGCTCGCCGAAGTGACGCGTCTCGAAGGCGCGTACACGGACACGCTGACGAACCACGATGTTACCATCTTCCACGAGAGGGCCCTACTGACCGGCTCTAACTCGCTGAAGCTGGCAAGCGGCAAGGAAGTGACGGCGAACAAGATCCTCATCGCGACCGGCGCCAGGCCCGTGATGCCGCAGGTCGATGGTATCGAACATGCGATCAGCTCGAATGAGGTCTTTCACCTCGAAAAGCTCCCGAAGCGCATCGTGATCGCCGGCGGCGGCTATATTGCGAACGAGTTTGCCGGGATCTTCCACCAGTTCGGAACCCACGTCGTCCTGGTGAACCGAAGCGACGTTCTGCTTCGCCACTATGATCAGCAGATCGTCGACCGGCTGATCCAGATCTCGCTGCGCAAGGGCATCGAGTATCGGTTCCACGCGACGATCGACAAGGTCGAGAGGAACGGCGGTAAGCTCCGTATCAGCATGATCGGGTGCGACGATCTCGATGCCGATCAGATGCTTTTTGCGCTCGGCCGGCGGCCGAACACTCAGGATCTCGGGCTCGAAGCGGCCGGCGTCGAGATGGGCGACAATTGCAGGATCAAGGTCGATGAGGACAACCGCACCAACGTGCCCTCGATCTTTGCCGTGGGCGACGTCACCGACCGGGTGCAGCTGACTCCGGTCGCGATTCGCGAAGGGCAAGCGTTCGCCGATACTTTCTTCGGCAACAAGCCGACGCGCGTCGACTATGGCTGCATTCCATCCGCCGTGTTCAGCCATCCGCCACTTGCGGGTGTCGGTCTTACCGAAGGGGCCGCGCGAGAGACGCTCGGGCAGGTGCGGACCTACACGTCGGACTTCCGGGCGATGAAGAACGTGCTCGCGGGACGCAACGAGCGCTCGCTTTACAAGCTGGTCGTCGATGGGGCGACGGACGAGATCGTCGGTATCCACATGATCGGGCCGGATGCGCCGGAGATCCTCCAGGCGGCCGCCATTGCGGTAAAGGCAAAGCTCAAGAAAGCCGATTTCGATGAGACGATCGCGCTTCATCCGACGATGGCCGAAGAGCTGGTGCTGATGCGGTGAGCACGGTCGATCCTCGCTGCAAGGAAAGCTTCGACCGGCAGGGGCTGATGACTTTGCTCGGGGCACAGCTCGTCGAGGCCGCCGATGGGCGGGCGGTCATCGAGGTCCCCTACCGAGACGATCTGACGCAGCAGCACGGCTATTTCCACGGCGGCGTGGTCACCGCCATTGCCGATACGGCGTGCGGCTATGCGGCCTACACGACTATGCCTGAGGACTCATCCGTCCTGACGGTCGAGTTCAAGATCAACCTCATGAATCCAGCCGCAGGCGATCGCCTCCGAGCCGAGGCGAACGTTCACAAAGCTGGGCGCACGCTGGTAGTGGTTGGAGCGACGGTCACCGTGCTCCGCGCCGACAAGCCGGTGCCATGCGGCGAGATGCTCGGCACGTTCATTGTCCTTCGCAACACCAGCGACGTCGAGCAGCGCGTTCACACCTGAACAGCCTGCGCCTCTGGACGGCGCTGAGCCCGCCCTCTACGCGGATGCGCCAAATCAGCGGTGGGAAATTGATGGAATTCGACGCGGTCGTCATCGGCGCCGGCCATAACGGCCTGACCTGCGCTTATTATCTCGCGAGGAAGGGGCTCAAGGTCGGTGTGCTGGAGGCGTCCGGCACCGTGGGCGGCGCGGCCGTTACTGACGAGTTCCTGCCGGGCTTCCGGAACTCGGCGGCGAGCTACACCGTCAGCCTGCTCCAGCCAAAGGTCATCCGCGACATGCAGCTTGAGCGGCATGGCCTGAAGGTGGTGCTGCGCAAGGTCGACAATTTCCTTCCCGGCGATGGCGATTACCTCCTTGCCGGGCGCAATGGCTTGACGCGCAAGGAGATTGGCCGGCACGTGAAGCCGGACGCCGAAGCGTACGACCACTACGTCGACGAGCTCGAGACGGTGGTCCGGCTGCTGAAGAAATGGCTTCTGCGGGCTCCTCCGAATGTGGGCCGAAAGGTCAGCGCCATCCCGAAGCTGCTGAGCCTTGGCCGCGACATGGCTGGCCTGTCGCTTGGCGAGACGCGCACCGTCTTCGATTTTGCGGTCAAGAGCGCGTCCGACATCCTCGACCGGCACTTCGAGGGCGACCTCACCAAGGCATTGTTCGGCTTTGACGGAGTGGTCGGCAATTTCGCCTCGCCGCAATCGCCTGGCACCGCTTACGTGCTGCTCCATCACTTGTTCGGCGAGGCCGCGGGCGTGCCCGGTGCCTGGGGTCATGCAATCGGCGGAATGGGGTCGATCACGCAGGCGATGGCTCGTGCCTGTCGCGAGGCGGGCGTCGACATTGTGCTCAACACACCGGTGGAAGAGCTGATCGTCACAAACGGTCGCGCCTCGGGCGTCGTTGCAGGCGGTAAAGCTTTGCGCGCGAAAACCGTTGTTGCCGGCGTGAACCCGCGCCTGCTGTTCGATCGGCTCGTGCCACGTGGCGCCGTGGATGAGGACGTCGCAAGCCGGATGCACGCATGGAAGTGCGAGAGCGCAACGTTCCGAATGAACGTCGCGCTGTCCGAGTTGCCGAAGTTCACGGTGCTGCCCAAGAAGGGCGACCACCTGACTGCCGGCATAATCATGGCGCCGAGCCTCGATTACATGCATCGCGCTTGGCTCGACGCGTCGGTCGACGGTTGGGCGAAGCAACCGATCATCGAGATGCTGATCCCGTCGACTCTCGACAAGACGCTTGCGCCCAAGGGCAAGCACGTCGCGAGCCTGTTCTGCCAACACTTTCGCTTCGATCTCGGACCTGGAAGAAGCTGGGACGAAGAGCGCGAGAAGGCCGCGGACCACATCATCGCGACGGTCGACGCCCATGCCCCGGGCTTCGCCACGTCGGTGCTTGGCCGGCAGATCCATTCGCCACTCGACCTCGAACGACGCTTCGGCCTGATCGGCGGAGACATCTTCCACGGGAAGATGGGCCTCGACCAGCTGTTCAGCGCTCGGCCGATGATCGGTGCGGCCGATTATCGAATGCCTCTCAAGGGCCTGTACCTGTGCGGCTCCGGCGCACACCCCGGCGGGGGAGTCACCGGAGCGCCGGGGCATAATGCCGCGCACGCCGTGCTCGCCGATCGCCGTCTGTGGGGTCGGCGCCATTGAAGCCGCTCGAAGGCACCAAGGTTCTCGATCTCAGCCGCGTGCTCGCGGGGCCGTGGTGTACGCAGCTGCTCGCCGACCTCGGCGCGGAGGTCATCAAGATCGAACGCCCCGGGCACGGAGACGACACCCGGCACTGGGGTCCCCCATGGCATGGCGAAGGTGACGAGCGCGTCGCGGCATATTTCCTGAGCTGCAATCGGGGCAAGAAATCGGCGGCTATCGATTTCGGTCATCCGGAAGGCGCCGCCCTGGTCCGGAAGCTCGCAAGCCAAGCAGACGTAGTCATCGAGAATTTCAAAGTCAGTGGTCTCGCAAAGTTTGGCCTGGACGCGCAATCGCTCCGATCCGCCAATCCGCGCCTCATCTACGCATCGATCACCGGCTTCGGGCAGGACGGCCCCTACGCCGACCGCGCCGGCTACGATTACATCATCCAGGGCATGGGCGGCCTGATGAGCATCACGGGCCTGCCGGACGGCGTGCCTGGTGGCGGCCCCATGCGCGTTGGGGTCGCCGTCGTGGACCTGTTCACGGGGCTCTATACCTGTGTCGCGATCCTCTCCGCGCTCTATCGGCGCGAAAAGACGGGCGAGGGCGCGCACATCGACATGGCTCTGTTCGATACGCAGCTGGCGATGCTCGCCAACCAAGCGTCGAATGCGCTGATCTCGGGCAGGGACCCGCCTCGGCAGGGCAACACGCACCCGAACATCGTGCCGTATCAGCCGTTCGAGGCTGCCGATCAGCCGATCATCATCGCCATCGGCAACGACCGGCAATTCGCCCGCCTCGCCGAGATCTGCGGCCATCCCGAGTGGCCGAATGACGTGCGCTTCGCCTCCAACGGTGCCCGCGTCGCGCATCGCCACGAGATGGTAAGGCTGGTGAGCGACGCGATCCGCCAAAAGCCCGCTGCCGAGTGGCTTAAACACCTCGAGGCCGCCGGCATTCCCGCAGGCCCTATCAATTCCATCACGCAAGCACTGTCGGACGTACAGGCCCAGCACCGGCAGATGGTCCGCACCATCGCGGGTATCCCGCTCGTCGGATCGCCGGTGCGCCTTGATGGCGAGCGCGCTGACTCCGGCACGCCGCCGCCGCGCCTCGGCGAGCATACCAACGAGCTTCTCGCAAGTATTGGCATCGATGCAGGCGAGGCCGAGAGCCTGCGGAGCAATGGTGTAATCGCCTGAAAATTGCTCGGGTTTAACGATACTTGAAGATGCGCTCGCTTGAGCGCAAACAACGCGCCAAGGAGGGTTCGTGGCCCGCATCTTTCTGAGCTATGCACGAGAGGATGTGGATTCTGCCAAGCAACTGGCGGAATCGATAGGCCGCGCGGGCCACGAGGTCTGGTGGGACCGCCACATCCATGGGGGGTCCCGCTTCACCACGGAAATCGACCGGGCGCTCAAAGACGCGGACGTCATCGTTGTGATGTGGACGGATGCGTCGGTCGAATCCGCGTGGGTGCAGGACGAGGCAGCCGAAGGCCGTGATACTGAACGCCTGGTACCCGTCAGCCTCAATGGATGCCGCCCGCCGCTTGGATTTCGCCAATTCCACACGATCGAGCTGGGGGCATGGAAAGGCGAGGGCGATCCGCTTCAGATGGATGAGCTGGTGCAGGCAATCGGAAACACGACCGGCGCCCGTTCAACCGCCAAAGCGGCCGCAAAGCCTGCCCCGGAACAAGCGCAAGACCAGATCTCCATCTGTGTGCTTCCCTTCGTGAACATGAGCGGCGATCCCGAGCAGGAGTATTTCAGCGACGGAATTACCGAAGACATCATCACGGACTTGTCGAAGGTCTCGGCGCTGCTTGTCATCGCGCGGAACACTGCCTTTACCTTCAAGGGCAAGGTGATGGACGTGAAGGATGTCGCCCGTGCATTGGATGTGAGCCATGTGATGGAAGGCAGCGTCCGCAAGGCCGGCGACCGCGTGCGGATCACGGCGCAGCTGATCGACAGCAAGACCGGAGGTCACGTCTGGGCCGACCGCTACGATCGTGACCTCACCGACATATTCGCGATCCAGGACGAGATTTCCAAAGCCATCGTCGGCGCGCTTCGAGTGAAGCTCCTCCCGGCCGAAAAGAAGGCGATCGAAGCTCGGGGGACCTCCAGCGTCGAAGCCTACAACCTCTATCTTATGGCGCGACAGCAATGGACCGAGGGAAGCCTCGGTGACATCCGACGCCAGGAGACGATCGTTCGCATTTGCAAGCAGGCGCTCGCGTTCGATGCTGACTATGCGCAGGCTTGGGCCCTGATGGCCTTGGCGCAATCGCAGCTTCGCTTCTGGCACGGGATGGACGTGGACCCGAAGCCGGCAGCCGAACGGGCGCTTGCGATTAACCCGAACCTGGCCGAGGCGCACTGCGTCAAGGCCCACTTGTTCGAGGAACAGGGGCACAAGGACGAGGCAACCAAGGAGATCGAGGCTGCGGTCCTACTCGATCCGGAATCCTGGGAAGTGAACCGGGAAGCGGCGCGTCTGCTCTTCCGACAGGGTCGGATCGCTGAAGCAATTCCTTACTTCGAGAAGGCTGCGAAACTGGTCGACTCGGACTGGAACAACGCGGGCATGCTCATCACGTGCTATGGCGTGATTGGCGATCTCGACCAGCGGCGAGGGGCGGCGCAGCGTACCGCGGAGCGAACGGAAAGGGCGATTGCGAAGGATCCTGCCAACGTGATGGTCCTTGCGGCGGGTGCCATCGCGCAGGCGGCTCTGGGCGAGGATCAGAAAGCGAGGGATTGGGTTCAGCGCGCGCTGCTTCTCGATCCCGACAACATGGTCATGCGCTACAATCTTGCTTGCGCCCTGGCGACGGACCTCAATGACGCTGATCAGGCGATCAGCGTGTTGGAGCCCTATTTCAAGACGACTCTCGGTGTGACGCACATCCGCCACGCCGAAGTCGATCCCGATCTTGACCGCCTGAGAAAGGATCCGCGCTTCGAACAAATGCTGTCGGAGGCCAAGGAACGGCTCCACATGGAAGCGTGAACCGCTAGTTGTTCGGTGCGTCCTCGGTCGGCGGTAAGGCGTCCTGGCCGTAACGGGATTGAATGAACCGGCCCTGCGTCTCGAACGCGGCCATATCGGCGCGCGCAAGCTTCTGCGAAACTTCGCTGAGCGCATTGCGTGCTGCAGCCAGGCCTTCGACGAGCCGCTCGTCGACTGTCTTGTCTTCGCCGTCCCGTTCGGAGCGATAGGCGGCCGGCACATGCAGGTAGTGGTCGATTAGCCCCGGAAGGTGGATCGACATCAGCCGGCGCGCGTCCTGCGCGTCCGGATCAAGCGTCTCGACGCGCTCGAGCGTCTGCTTGAGCGAGGGCAACAGCGAGCTGATCGCGTCGATTTGCGCCTGCGCTGGAGCGGGGAGGGCGCGTCGCGTGCGGTACAGATAGGAATCGAACCGCTGCACCATCTCGCCATTGGGCAGGTCCGTCGGCGGCGCCGCGGCGCCAAGCTCCTTGGAAGGCGTGAACGCGAGAAGCGCCGCGATCCCAATCGCAAGTCCCACCGCGGCGAGAAAGCCGAACATCCCGATTGGGACGATGAGCCCGATCACGATTGTGATGAGGCTGACGAGGCCGATCGCAACGCCTACGCGCTTCACCCGCCGGCCGAGATCGGCGTTCACCCGCTCGCGCTCCCGGCGAGCCGCGTCGCGCACCGGACCGCTGCGCTCGTCCATGCGAGCCATGACTTCGCTCGCGTGCGCCATCACCTGATGCGCGCGCTGCATTACTGCGATGTGGCGGTCGTCAGTCACTTCGCCTCAATCGGCGTTAGCGGGGAGGGTGCGCCCTCCAGCTTCGCCTGGTTCACCCCTTCTGCACGGGCGATATAGCCCTTCGACTTCTCGACTTCCTTGCCCAGCGTATCGACCGTCTGCTTCATGTTGCCGAGTGCCTGAAGCTTGAACTGATCGATCTGGTCCATTGTGTCGTAGATGTTCTGGAATGCACGCTGCAGCGTCTCGAGAGGAATGGTCGAGCTTGCCGCCTGCTCGTGGATTGCACCGGTCTGGGTCCGAAGCATCTCGCCAGTGGAGTCGATCATCCCCGCGGTCGTCGTATTGAGCGCCGTGATCTGCTCGAGCACCAGCTTCTGGTTCGTCATCGCCTGGGCGACGGTCACCGCGGTGCGAAGTGCTGAAACAGTCGTGGTCGACGCGCGGTCGACGCCCTTCACCAGCTCGACATTGTTCTTCTTGACGAGGTCGAGGGCGAGATAACCCTGCACTGTCACGGCCGTCTGCGTGAGCAGATCGGTCGTGCGCTGGCGCGTGTAAAAAAGCGCAGTCTCACGGATCGCCTTGGCCTTTGCCGGGTCGGTTGCATCGAGCTCGTTCGCTTTGTCCTCGAGCTGCTGGTCGAGCGTCTTGGAGATGTGCACCATCTGCTCGAGCTTGTGCATCGTCTTCCACAGGTTCGCCCGCTCGGTGTCGATGGCGGCATTGTCCATCAGCAGCTCGTCCTTGCCGTTGGCGAGGCTTCCGAGGATGCTTTTGATGTGCGTCTGTGAGCTGCGGTACTTGTCGAAGTAGCGGTCGATCCGGTTCCCGAAGGGGATGATACCGAGGATCTTGCGGGTCTTGGTCGCTTCCTTCGGATCCAGGGATTCGACCGTGCGGCGAAGCTCGGTCAGGTCCGCGCCAATGCCCGTGTCCTTATCGATTGCCTTCACGGGTCGGTCGAGAAATCGGTTCGAAGCGCCCGCGGCCTCCGCGATCTCCTTGCGGCCCATTGAGGTCAGCTGATCAACTTTCTTGCCGAACTCGGGACTATTGGTGTCGAGGCTGGCGAGTTCTTGCACGAACTGGGACACCCTCTTGTCGAGCTCGGTCGTCTCCTCGGTCTTGAGGGGAACCAGCCCCGCTGCTTCGGCCGGCGCCACAGGCTGAAGCACGTCGGGCGGATCGAGCTTCAGCTTCGTCGCCGGCTCGGCGGCGGTGCTGGTCTCGGTCGGCGGTTCGGTAGCCATCGCAGTCATCCTTTCGCGGCCGTTGTGCGGCGCGACGGAAGCCCGGTCAACGCCGCTCATGCCTTTGAACTGTATTATAGGTGTAAGACACAGCGGTGCAAGGAGTGCGTCGTTGCGGGACACCGATCGTGGTCAACGCTCATTAACCACAGCGCTGAACCCTTCGCTTACCCTGACTGCGCTAGACCGCCGCCCATGCGCATTCACAGGCTGGGATTTAGGCAGCTATGATCCGTTTCTTCAGGAAGCTGTGGCAAGATCGTCGGGGCAATGCTCTCGTGATCGCCGGCGCGGCTCTGCCTCTCATCGTGGGCTCTGCCGGCCTTGCGAGCGACACCATCCAGTGGGCGCTCTGGAAACGGCAGCTCCAGCGGGCTGCGGATTCGGCGGCAATGGCCGGCGTCTACGCCAAGGTTCAAGGCCAAGGCGTTGGCACCTGCACGAACATCGCCAGCGCAACGTATACGGACCCGGTCGCCTACGACCTCAGGAAGAACGAGCACCTCGCTACGGTGCCGACCTGCACGGTCACGAACCCGCCCAGCACCGGTGGCTACACGGCCGATCAATATGCCGTGAGGGTCAGCCTCTCATACCAGCGCGCGTTGAGCTTTTCGGGCATGTTCATGACATCTCCGCCGACGATCAACGCGACTGCAACGGCGACGATCGTCCCGGGCGGGAAATATTGCGTCGTCAGTCTCGAGAACACCGCGACTACAGGCATCACCGCGACGGGTAACGCCGACGTGGATCTTGGCTGCGGCATGATCACCAATTCAACGTCATTGGATGCGGCGGTCGCAACCGGTTCTTCGGCTGTAAACGCGAGTCCGATCGCCGCGGTCGGCGGCATCGACGCGAGCGACAACTGGGGCGACGGAACCGTGCTTCAGCCGTTCACAATTCCGGAGGCGGACCCGTTCGCGAGTGTCAATCCGCCGGATAGCACCACCTATCCGACTCCCGGGAACTGCCCGAACCTGAACCAGAGCAATCCGCACGACGTGATGAACGGGAACGATTTCGTCGCGGGCACGAATTACAAGGCGATGACCGGCGCTTCGGCGGGCGCGATGTGCTTCAGCAACATCTCGATCTCCGGCACGGTGCATTTCCCCGACAACAGCATAATCGTCCTGGACGGCGGCTCGTTGAGCGTCGGCGCCCAGGCAGATGTGAGCTGCAACGGGTGCACGTTTATCCTGACGAATCGGAGCACGGCGACTAGCCCGACGATCGGCAACGTGAACATCAACGGCGGCGCAACCCTCGATTTGCACGCCCCGGACGCGAATGCGACCGGCATTGCCGCCAATTACAAGGGCATCATGATCTATCAGGACCGGCGTGCGCAGGACGGCAACAACGCCAATCAGCAGAGCCTGATTAACGGTAACGCCGACTCGACCCTGGAGGGCGCCTTCTATTTTCCGAGTCAACAGATGACCTTCAACGGCACCGCGGGAATGACGACCGACTGCCTGCAGATGGTCGCCCGCCGCGTCTATTATTCGGGCAACATGCACATTTCCAACCACTGCGACGCGGATTCCGGCGCAAGCGCCTTCGACGGCAAGAGGGTGAGGTTGGTCGAATGATCCGTTTTCTCGCACGCCTGGTACGCAACGACCGCGGCGCTTCGATCATCGAGCTCGCGCTGGTCATGCCCTTCCTCGCAGCCATGGTGGTGGGTGTGGTGGACGTCAGCCGCGCCTATTCGGCGAAGTACAAGCTGGAGCAGGCCGCATATCGGGCCATCGAGAAGGTGCAGCAGTATCGAGATACGACGACGACCTTCACCACGATTCAAACCGAAGCGACGACCGCCGCAACGGCGGCCGGGTTCACCAACCCGAACGTCACCATTGATGTCTGGCTGGAATGCAACGGGACTCGCCAAACCAACTACAACGCGACCTGCCCCGGCCAGACGATGAACCGGTGGATCACGGTCGACATCGCCGGCAGCTATACGCCGCTGTTCGCCTCGCGACGGTGGCCGGGCTCCAACCCAGACGGAACCTACACGCTCCATGGCCGGGCAGGATTGAGGACCCAATGAAGCTCATCAATCGCCTCCGGCGCGACGAGCGCGGCGCAGCAGTCGTCGAGATGGCGCTCTCGCTGCCAATCCTGATCACCGTGATCTATGGCATCTTCGAGTTCAGCCAGCTCTTCGAGGCCGACGCCAGCATGCAGCATGCGCTCGGCGAAGGCGCTCGCTACGCGACGCTTTGCATTCCCAACGGCGACGGGTGCGACGCGGAGTCGAATGCGAACATCAAGGCACGGGAGAACGCAAAACTGTTCGGCACTCCTGGTGGATCGTTCGACGTCCAGGACCCGGTGACCGCGTATCTGCCGGACGGCGTGACGGCTGCGGGCTATATCACGCTCACGATCACCTACACTCGGACGATGAACTTCCTGTTCTTCCCGGGTCCGACGATTACGCTGACTCGGACCAAGAAGGTTTACACGCCGGGCAACTAAGATCAGCCGAACGGCGAGAAATCGGGCTTCCGCTTCTCGAAAAAGGCACTGATCGCTTCCTTGACTTCGGCTGAGGCGAGGCGTTCGGCGAAGAGGCTGCCCTCGAGGTTCATTCGATCCATGATTTCGTCGCGCTCGCCGTGACGAAGGAGGCGCTGCGTTTCGCGCAGCGCCTGCGGCGGCTTCGCCATTAGCGTTTCGACGAGGCGGCGAAGCTCGGCATCAAGCTCGCCGACGGCCGCGCGGTGGCTGACAAGCCCGATCGCCTCCGCCTCTTCCGGGCCGAACGGCTCACCGAGGAGCAGGTAGCGCGCGGCGACACGGCGGCCGGCCGTCCTCGGCAGCAGCAGCGAGCTCGCAGCTTCGGGTACCAAGCCGAGGTCGACGAAGGGCATCGAAAAGCGTGCACTCTCATCGGCGATGACGAGGTCGCAGTGCAGCAGCATGGTCGTTCCGATGCCCACGCAATTGCCGTGGACCGCCGCGAGGATCGGGATTTCGCACAGCGCCAGCGCTCGCAGAAAACGCCATACTGCGATGTCATCCAGATCGGCTGGCCGCGCTTGCAGGAAATCGGCGAGGTCGTTGCCCGCCGTGAAGTCCAGGCCTTCGCCGTGGAAGCTGATCACGCGGACGGAATCGTCCTTTGCCGCCTGCTCGACCGCGTCGGCCAGGGCCGCATACATCGCGACCGTGATCGCGTTGCGCCGATCAGGCCTTTGGAGAGTGATCGAGAGCCAGGCGTCGTGCCTCTCCACCCTGACATGCTCGCTCATGCAGCTGCTCCCTCGAATCGGATGACGTCCCAACCCGCACCGGCTATTCGATGGCCCATCCAACAAAGCCGGGGCGCACGCAAATCCCATGAAATTCTTCGCCGACACCGCCGAAATCTCCGAAATCCGCGAGCTCGCCGCCGAGGGCCTGCTCGACGGAGTGACCACCAACCCGTCGCTCGTCCACAAGTCGGGGCGCGACTTCCTCGAGGTGGTCAAGGAGATCGCCGGCGTTGTGGAAGGTCCGGTCTCCGCGGAGGTCGTCGCGCTCGACTATGACGGAATGATGCGCGAAGCGGCCGTGCTTCGGAAGATTGCAGACAATATCGCCATCAAGGTTCCGCTGACGCCGTCGGGCCTGAAGGCGTGCAAAGCGCTGACGGGCGACGGAGCGATGGTCAACGTCACGCTCTGCTTTTCCGCCGCCCAGGCGCTGCTTGCCGCCAAGGCCGGTGCGACCTTCATTTCGCCGTTCGTCGGCCGCCACGACGACGTCGGCTTCGACGGCATGAGCCTCATCGCCGACATCCGCCTCATCTACGACAATTATGATTTCCCGACGCAGATCCTGGTCGCGAGCGTGCGGCACCCGATGCACGTGGTCGAAGCGGCGAAGATCGGCGCCGACGTGATGACGGCCCCGCCGAAGATCATCTGGCAGTTGTTCAAGCATCCACTGACCGACTCCGGAATCGCGAGTTTTCTTAAGGACTGGGAAGCGACAAGCCAAAAAATCGGCTGAAAACTGCCGTTTTCCGGAACGTCATTAACGAGTGTGCAACTTTCGCATGTAACCTTTTCTCAACGGGTCGAGCGGTAGTTTCAGGCCATCCTGCGAAGTGGACTGCAGGCTGCGGCGGTTTTCCGCTGCACTTGGAACCAAGGAGCTAGACCATGAGCAAGTTTCTGAAGCTTATCCGCAATAGCGAGGGTGCAACCGCCATCGAGTACGGCCTGATCGCCGCTCTCATTGCCGTTGCGGCCATTGGCGCGATGCAGGGCATCGGCACCAAGCTGAACACGACGTTCAACAACGTGTCGAACCACCTGAACTAAGACCTAGTTCTAGTTCGGATTAGCAGGCGGCGGTGCCCCAGGGCGCCGCCGCCTTTGTTTTGTGCTTCGGGAAAAGATTGATCTCGACCAATTGTCCTGGGGAAAACGCGCCAATATCCCACCGTCATGATTCGAGTTGGCATTATCGCATTTGGCGCACTTCTGACGCTCATGGGTCTCCACTTCGTTGCGGACGGCAGGAGGAAAGTGGAGGGCAATCTAATGTTCGCCGGTGCAGCGATCTGTTTGATCGCTGTGTCCATCACGTTACTTGCCCTTGCTGATCCTCCCTATGCCCTGGGACTGCACTAATCGCGCTTAGAGGCCGGTAGCCAAAGCGCGCGAATTTGCTCCAATCAATCTGGGCGTCGATCGACGCTTCGAGGCCGGTCAGTGCTTTGCGCCAGCGCTCGTTGCCGTAATAGTCACGATAATCGTCGAGCGTCTTCGAGCGATCCTTGGTTGACGATTCCAGCTCGTGAAAGTCGGCTCGCGCATTCTCGAGCTCCGGCGCGATCGTGGAATAGAGCCCTGCTTGGTCGAGCACGATGTCCTCGAAGCGAAGGAAGCGATGCGCGATGCCGCGGTCGGTGAGCTTGTCCGCAAAGCCCACGTAGGAATCGAGCTTCGCCTG
>DASUCP010000251.1:0-2403 GCA_036275975.1 Sphingomicrobium sp. | reverse complement strand
GCCGCTGTTCGCCGCCTACATGCTGATGATCAGCCTGATGCTGACCGGGAGCTGGATGCTCCAGGGCACCGTCGAGGAGCGGTCGAACCGGCTGCTCGAAACCGTGCTTGCGTGCGTCAGCCCCGAAGAGCTGATGTACGGCAAGCTGCTCGGCACCGCCGGCGTTGGCTTGTTCATGATCGTCGTGTGGGTCGCCTGCGGCCTCTTCGCCGCCTATGCGACGCAGGGCGCAATCGCCGACTTCATCCGGCCCGCGCTCGATCCGCTGACGTCGCCGGGCACGATCCTTGCGATGATCTACTTCTTCATCGTTGGCTATGTCGCGATCGCGATCCTGTTCCTCGCCATCGGGGCGATGTGCGATTCCATGCGCGACGCGCAGGGATATCTGATGCCCGTGCTGCTGCTGATCCTGCTTCCGATCTCGATCCTGATGCAGGCGGTGCTCGGCGGGAACAGCGGCGGCGTGCTGATGGAAGCGCTGACCTGGGTGCCGATCTGGACGCCGTTCGCGGTGCTGGCGCGGCTAGGTCTCGGCATCCCGGCCTGGGAGGTGATCGGAAGCGGCGTGGTGCTGCTGGCATTCGCGGCCGTCGAGATCGTCCTGCTCGGCCGGCTGTTCCGCGCAAGCCTGCTCGCGCAGGGCCAGCGCCCCAACCTTCGCGAGGTCATCTCAAGGATGCGCGCGGTCCCGAGCTAAGAGCTCGCCCATTGCGAACGGCGACGCACCGTTTCAGTTTGCCCACGATGAGCCAAATGGAAACTGAAGCCGAACAGGCGGCGGAAGTAGCTGAACGGCAGCTGCGCGACTATCCGCGACTGCTCGCGCCGATCGGTGAGAAATTGCGCAAACTCGATCCACAGTTCGTCATGACCTGCGCCCGCGGCAGCTCCGATCACGCCGCCACTTATGCGAAACACCTCATCGAGATAGAAACCGCGACGCCGACCGCCTCGCATTCGCCCTCGATATCGTCGATATTCCACACGGAATGGCGGCAGCTCGACCGCACCTTGTTCCTCGCCATCTCGCAATCGGGCCAAAGCCCGGACCTGGTGCTTTCGGCCAGGGCGGCGCGTGAAGCGGGGGCTCTGGTGCTGAGCGTCATCAACGCCGATGACTCTCCGCTCGGCGAGGAAAGCTGGGCGACGCTGCCGATCCTCGCGGGACCGGAACGGAGCGTGGCGGCGACCAAGTCCTACATCGGTTCGCTGCTGGCGATCGCGCAGTTAGTCGCGGATTGGACGGGAGGCAGCGCTCTTCGAGAGGCGCTCGCCTCCTCCCCGCTTGCGCTTCGACGCGCGTGGTCGCTCGACTGGAGCAGCGCCGTCGACGCGCTTTTGAAGGTCAAGGGCATGTACGTGATCGGCCGCGGTTCGACGCTTGGCACTGCGCAGGAGACTGCGCTCAAGTTCAAGGAGACGTGCGGGATTCACGCGGAGGCGGTGAGCGCGGCGGAGGCGCGGCACGGGCCCATCGCCATTGTAACCAAAGGCTTTCCGGTACTCGTTCTCGTCCCGAACGATGCGTCGCGCGATTCCGTCGTGTCGCTTGCGGACGAACTGGTTGCGCGGGGGGCTTTGGTGCTGACCGCTGGATCGCATGTCGAGGGTGCGATCAACCTTCCCACCGCGCCCGATCTGCATCCGGCGATCGCGCCGGCCGCGTGCATGATCAGTGTTTACCGGATGATCGCGCGCCTCAGCATTGCCCGCGGGCTGGATCCAGACGCTCCGCCGCACCTCAAGAAGGTGACGGAGACGCGCTGAATGATCGCTCTCTGCCCTTCCCTGATCCTGACGCCGAACGGCTTCGAGGCTGAGCGTTGCCTGCTCATCGAGGACGGCCTCATCGCCGATGTGGTCCCGCTGGAGGATTGTCCGTCCCCCGAGTTCCTCGAAGGCCATCTCGTGCCCGGGTTCATCGACCTCCAGGTCAACGGCGGCGGGGGTGTGCTTTTCAATGATCGGCCCACGGTCGAAGGGATCGAGGCGATCGGGCGCGCGCACCGCGCGTTCGGAACGACCGGCTTCCTGCCAACACTGATTAGCGACGACCTCGACGTCATCGATCGCGCCATGCGGGCCGTGGAAGCGGCCCTTGAAGAGAGCGTTCCTGGAGTGCTGGGCATCCACGTCGAAGGACCCTTCATCAATGTCGAGAAGCGCGGGATTCACGCCGCGGGAAAGATCCGGCCAATCGATGAAGAGGCCGTCGATTTGCTGGGGTCACTGAAGAGGGGCATCACTCTGGTGACGCTAGCGCCTGAGCTCGATCCGCCTGGAATGATTGAGACATTGCGGCAACGGGGTGTCACGGTCGCCGCCGGGCACACCGCCGCCTCGTACGAAGACACGTGCGAAGCGCTGAGGAGCGGAGTGAGCGGCTTCACCCACTTGTTC
>DASUCP010000250.1:0-3679 GCA_036275975.1 Sphingomicrobium sp. | reverse complement strand
GGCTGAGCGCATCATCCCATAGCCGCGCGGCGGGGTGGCCCTTCGCCAAATCGGCGGCGTGGGCGGCGAGCTTGTAGGTGACGACCCCGACCTTCACGTCGTCGCGGTCGGGGAGGCCGAGATGCTCCTTGGGCGTGACGTAGCAGAGCATCGCGGTGCCGAACCAGCCGATCATCGCGGCGCCGATGCCGCTGGTGATATGGTCGTAGCCGGGCGCGACGTCGGTCACGAGCGGGCCCAAGGTGTAGAAGGGCGCCTCGCCGCAGCTTTCCAGCTGCTTGTCCATATTCTCCTTGATCTTGTGCATCGGCACGTGGCCGGGACCCTCGATCATCACCTGGCAGTCGTGCGCCCAGGCCTTCTTCGTCAGCTCGCCCAAAGTGTAGAGCTCGGCGAACTGGGCTTCGTCGTTGGCATCCGCGGTGCTTCCCGGGCGCAGGCCGTCGCCTAGCGAGAAGGCGATGTCATAGGCCTTCATGATCTCGCAGATCTCGTCGAAGCACTCGTAGAGGAAGCTCTCGCGGTGGTGGGCGAGGCACCATTTGGCCATGATCGAGCCGCCGCGGCTGACGATGCCGGTGACGCGCTTGGCGGTCATCGGAACGTAGGGAAGGCGGACCCCGGCGTGGATGGTGAAATAGTCGACGCCCTGCTCGGCCTGCTCGATGAGCGTGTCGGCGAAAATCTCCCAGGTCAGGTCCTCGGCGATGCCGCCGACCTTCTCCAGCGCCTGGTAGATGGGGACGGTGCCGATCGGCACAGGCGAGTTGCGGACAATCCACTCGCGTGTGTCGTGGATGTTGCGGCCGGTCGAGAGGTCCATGACCGTGTCGGCGCCCCAGCGGATCGCCCACACCATCTTGTCGACCTCGGACGCGACGTCGGAGGCGACGGCGCTGTTGCCGATGTTGGCGTTGATCTTGACCAGGAAGTTGCGGCCGATCGCCATCGGCTCGGATTCCGGGTGGTTGATGTTGTTGGGGATGATGGCGCGGCCGCGGGCGACCTCGTCGCGCACGAACTCGGGGGTGACGAAGTCGGGGATGGCGGCGCCGAAGTCCTGGCCATCGCGGGTGACGAGCAATTCCTCGCGGCCCATGTTCTCGCGGATGGCGACATATTCCATCTCTGGCGTGACGATGCCGCGGCGGGCGTAGTGCATCTGGGTGACGTTGGCGCCGGGCTTTGCGCGCAGGACGCGCTTGCGAGTGTTGGGGAACGCCTGCACGCCGCCCGAGCGGTCGGGACCGAGCTGGCCGTTGTCCTCGGGGCGGACCTCGCGCTGCGTCACTTCCTCGACGTCGCCGCGTGACCGGATCCAGTCGCGGCGGAGCTCGGGCAGGCCGGCCATGATGTCGATGCGCTGCTGCGGGTCGGTGTAGGGGCCGCTGGTGTCGTAGAGGGTAACGGGCGGCTCTCCGCTCGATGGCTCGAGATCGACGGCGCGCATCGCGACGCGGACTCCGTCGCGACCTTCGACGTAAATCTTGCGCGAGCCACGGATCGGCCCGCTGGTGACTTTGAGTTCGGTTCTGGCTGGCGCGTCGCCCATTGGACTCTCCTTCTCCCTACGCCGGTGTCAACCGGATCAGGTTCGATGGGTCCCGGCGCTGCTCGCCGATCTCAGCCGCGCGATGCGGCTCCCCAGGGAAGAGTCGGCTCTAAAGAAAAGGCGCGGCGATTCAAAGGAGGGGTTCGAGCACGGCGGCGAAATCGTCGCACAGAGCGCGCGTGCCGTCCCGGTCGTAGTGGAACTCGTCGATGAAGCCGATGTCGTTGCTGAGGCCGGGCCCCGCGAGCGGCACTCCGATCGCCTCGGCGAGGCTCCGGCGCCGTTCATGATAGTCGTTGCTGAAGCGCTTGTGAGTTTCGAACTGCAGCTGTTGCGACGGGTTCGACGGCTTGCCGAGCTCGGACCGCAGCTCGAGGTCGCTGGGATTGCGTTTCTCGAAGAAAGTGGTGTCGTCGGCGAGGACGAGCGGAATGGAATAGGCTCGGCAGAGCTCGGCGATTGCTCGAATCCAGAGCGACGTGAATGCGAGCAGCGGCCCGATCTGCCGCTCGGCTGGCGGCCGGCCATGGCGCTCCTCGAGCACCATCGCCATCTGCTTGAGGTTGGGCGAACCGAACACCGGGTCGGCGATCGAGGTGTAGCAGAAGCTGGTATAATCGCCGCCGCTGATGTGGACGACCGCGGACGGGCGGTGCTTGGCCCGTGCCACGAAGGACAGGAGCAGCGAGTAGAGGTTGCGGCTATTGCCTTCGGGAAGCCCGACGTTCGCGAACGGAAAGCCGAACTTCTCGGCAAGGACCGACGGCATCGTATTCTCGTTCCCGGCGAGGCCGAAGCCGTAGACGCTGCTGGGGCCGAGGACGAGGCCGTAGCGTTCTCGCTGCAGGCAGTCGGCGACCGACAGCGTCTCGCCCTTGAAGACGCTGTGGCGAAAACCCGCACCATCGGTAGAGAACGAGTCGCAGCGGCTGTTCGCGCCGTAGGTGATCACGTCGCCGCGGTGGACCCACCGCCGATTGCGGATGAACTCGCGCACTTCCGGCCTAAGCCGAACGATGTTCTGGTAGTTTGCCACCGACGCGGCTCTAGAGGCGCGCGAGCTCGTTCACCAGCTTGCGGCGCACAAAAGCGCCGCCGCCAGAGGTTACTTCTTCGGCGTGGCCTTCGCTGCCTCGATCTCCGCCGCGCTGACGGTGCCGTCGTGGTTGGTGTCGATCTTGTTGAACGCGCCGAGCGGGCCGGCTTCATATTCCTGGAGGCTGATCTTGCCGTCTTTGTTGGTATCGATGAGGCCGATGATCTGCTGAGCGGTCTGGCGCGGCGTTACAGTCGGCGCGGCGGCCATGAACTCGGCCTTGCTCAGCTGCCCGTCATGGTTGGTGTCGAGCTTGTCGAACTCGGCGCCGATGCGCTGCTGCTCGGCCGTGCGCGCCTGCTGGAGCTCGCGCTGCTGGGCGGCCGAGACCTCGTTCGAGTCGATGAAGCCGTCGTGGTTGGCGTCGGCGGCGCTGAAGCGCGTCTGGACGTTCGACAGGAACTGGGTGCGGGTCATCGGCTTCGGCGTTTCGGCGGCCGGTGCGGGCGAAGTCTTGGCCGGTGCGGCAGCCGCGGTGGCGAAAGCCGGAGCGGCAAGGCCCAGCGCGATCGCCGAACCGAAACGAAGGGTGGAAGTGAACACTTATATCTCCCCAAGGTCGTGAACTGAATTTGGCCGAACGGCGGAAATAGCGCTTTGCCGAGGCCCCGTCGACGCAGTTTCGGGCCGGATACCTTGCTCGCAACTGAACTGCCGGAATTGTCGGAACCGCCGCAGGGACGCGCTGTTCGCGCGCGCGCGAGTCCCGAGACGCCGATGGGGGTTTCTACCGAAACGACTGTTGCACGGAGGCGACACAGGCCGCCGTAAATGGCCGAATTTCGCAATTCCGATTAACTTTTGGGCTTTGCTTTTCGCCTTCGGCAGCGGTAAGGCAAGGGGGTAGGAATGTCCCCTCCGGGGGCCGGACTGTGCGCAGGTGCCGAAGGCGCAGTTCAAATCGGAGGAGCCGTTCAAACGTGTGTTAACGGCCGCGGCCGCGGTCAGAACAGGGGAACATCGATGACGACGACGAACAGCCGGCGAATTGCGCTTCTCACCGGAGCCTCGGTTGCTGCCCTCGGAATGTC
>DASUCP010000249.1:0-4916 GCA_036275975.1 Sphingomicrobium sp. | reverse complement strand
GTCTGCGGGATCGAGGGCACGTGCTCGGCGGCGCGGGCCTCGGTCTTTGACGACGGGAATATGCGTTTGGGGGGAAGCGGATGCTCGGACATGCGAGCATCCGCCTAGCGCCAAAGTATGACAGCGTCACGCGGCGGCGGGTGCCGTGCTTCGCGCGCCCCAGTCGATCCGCCGCGTCGCGTACATCACGCCCGCCAGAGCGGCGAAGAGCAGCAACCCGCCGATCAGCAACGAGTAGGCTTCGAGGCTGAGCAGGATGTAGAGGACGGCATAGAGGCCAACGAGCAGTCCGCCGATGAACGACGCCCGTCGCCAGCTCGCCAGCACCGCCGCGGAATAAGCAGTATTCAAGCCAGCGATCGCGGCGGACGCGACGATATAGGCAGGAGTGAAGCCAATCACCTCGGCAAAGGCGAGCAGCAGCACGAAGAACAGGATCAGCGCAGCGCCCATAAGCAGATGCTCGACCGCGGAGACCGACACTCCGCCGATCACGTCGAACATCAGCAGCGCGAGGAAAGTGAAGCCGATGAACAGGAAACCATATTTCGTCGCGCGATTGACCTGCGCATAGAGGTCGACAGGCTGGATTAGGCTGATTGAAGCTGCCTGAGCCGTGTACCCGTCGGCTGGGCGAACGGATGTGCCGGGCGCAAGTGCCGGGACTTTCTCGGCCAGGTTTGAGACGCCGGGATCTCCCGTGCTGATCAGCGAGCGTCCGAGTGCGAGATTGCCGACGCGGTATGTCGCTTGAAATCCGCTCGCGCCCACGGAGCGAGCGGAGGGAAGGAAGTCGCCGCCGAAGCTCGGGCTGGACCAGCTCGACTTCACAATCCAGCGCGTGTCGCCCGCCTGCGGCGCGAGGCTCAGCGAAGCATTGCCGCGGAAGTCGTAAGCGAAATCGACGACCAGCGGCTGCGTGCTGATGCCGCTGGCGTCGAGCCAGGCGAAGAACCCGCGCCCGCCGCCGCTTCCGCCTCCGGGCAGCATCCGCAGCGGTCGACCGGCCGCTGCCACTCGCGGATTGGCGCCGAGCCCGCGGGGATCGCTGAGGCCGAAGCGCAGCTCCGCGCGGCTCAGGTCCATCTGCCGCGGATCGACTCCGCTGCGCGCGAGGTCTGGCGGAAGTGCGAACCGCGCCTTTCCCGAAACTGCGGCGTTATAAACGACCGCTTCGTAGATCGAGCGCTTGCGCACATCGGGCCGAAGGTCGGTCGAGAGCTCGACCGCTTCGGGCGAAATCGTCAACTCCTTGGTGACCTGGTTGGTGCGGGTGACGCTCTGCCCGTTCTGTACCACCGTCTCGGTCGCATTCGCGCGATAGGGAATGACCAGCACCGGCCCCGCCATCACCTGCGGCCCGCCCCAGCCCGCGGTGATCGAGCTGGTCGCCTCCTCCTGCTGCGTCTGCCGGTCGTAGACCAGCAGCCAGATCGAGAAGAGCGGGATGGTGAGTACGAGCCCGACGACGATCGTCAGGAACAGCTTGAAACCGGGGGTGCGCACGTCGTCGGTTCTGAGCACGGTCTCTTCTCCCTGTTACGCGGCCAAGCTGCATCAGGAAGCCCGCGAGCGTCATGAGAGAGATGTGAGCATTCGGTGAGAAGCGCGCTAGGTCTCGCTCTTATGGTCGGGGAGTGGGCCTGCCCGGGCCGCGTCGATCCGCGGGGCGGGCTCGAGACCGCCGCTCACAATCTGCTCGAGTGCTTCCAGTCGCGCGTCGACGTGTTGCAGGTGCTCGGCGGTCACGCGGCTCATCGTCTCTTTGTGCTGAAGCCATCGCCGGAACCCGACCCAAATCATAAGGAGGATCGCTATCCCGAAGACCGCCATGATCAGCAGCGTTTCCTGATAGGCGAAGACCTCGACGATCCCGTGATTCACATCAGTCTCCTCACCTGCACCTACCGGCGGAGCACATTCCCAGCGGCGCTCTTCTTGGAGAACGACAGACCGTAAGTTTCGCACATACGTCTTGGTGACGCAATACAGTAAGGCGGCACAGTCACATCTCTGACACTTGATGGTCTCGCGGAAGGCCCCAAATCACAGCGATGATCGACGTCCGCAAATTCGATAGCCTCGGCCATGCCGACCACGGCTGGCTGAACGCCCGCCACCATTTCTCCTTCGCGAATTACTATGATCCCTCCCGAATGGGATGGGGTCGGATCCGCGTGTGGAACGACGACCAGATCGCGGCGAATAGCGGCTTTCCGCCGCACCCGCATCGCGACATGGAGATCGTGACCTACGTCCGCACCGGCGCGATCACCCACCAGGACTCGATGGGCAACAAGGGCCGCACCGGCGCCGGCGACGTTCAGGTCATGAGCGCCGGCACAGGCGTCACGCACGCGGAGTACAACCTTGAGGACGAGCAGACGACTTTGTTCCAGATCTGGATCGAGACAGATAAGCCGAACGCTCAGCCGGGCTGGGGCGCCAAGCCGTTCCCGAAGGACTCGCGTGAAGGTGCCTTCCAGGTCCTCGCGAGCGGCAATGCGGACGACGGCGCGCTCAGCATCAACGCCGACGCGCGGGTGCTCGGGGCTACGGTGAAGGCTGGCGAATCCATCGCGATCGACGCCGAGCCAGACCGCCACCTCTACCTCGTTCCGAGTGGGCGTGTCCGCGTGAACGGCGTCGAGGCTGGTCCCCGCGACGGCGTCGCCATCACCGGTGAAAGCAGGATCGCGATCGAGGCCGAGGACGATTCCGAGCTGGTGCTGGTCGACGCACGCTAAGCCTTTGCCGTAGCGCGGTTTCGAGGCCGTTCATCCACGCTGTGCTTGAATAGCTCGCCTTGTGGGGGCATGGGCCGGGTGCGGCGCATTATGCCGCGATTCACGGCAATAAGCGGGAGCGAATGAGGGCGAATTTGCGCTTGGGGCTTGCATATGCGGCGGGGGCGTTCGCGCTTTCCCCGACGGCGACGCTCGCGCAGGAGGCGCCGCCCGCGACGAGCAACACTCCAGCTGCCGACGCCGTCGGCCCTCGCGAGCTGCAGGGCTTCAGCCTCAAAGGCACGGTTACACAGCAGTCGGATCAGCCGGCGCAGCCGCCCGCGACCGCGCGCGCGTCACGCAGCCCGGCGCAATCGAACGACGCTTCCGCTGAGCCGCGAACGGCAACTGCCAATCCGGCGAGAACGGTTCCCGCGGATCGCCGGCCTACGCAGACCGCTTCCGCGCAACCGGCGCCGTCGCAGCCTCGGCCGGAGCCGCGCCAGGCATTGGCGTCCTCCGCGCCTGTCACGACGCCCGCCCCGCCCAGCGTCGATCAGCCCACCGGGACCGCCGGCACCGCGCCGCTGACATCCACGGCGTCTGCCGCCGCGTCGACCTTCGCTCCCGAGACCACTTCGCTGGAGCTCGCTCCCGAGCACAAGATTTCCTTCCTCCCGTGGCTGCTCGCTGCGCTCGCGCTCGGCGCGGGCGGCGCCTTCTTGTTCTGGCGCAACCGCAGCCGCCACGCCTTTGCCGGCGGGCCGCAAGTCGACGCCTTCGTTGCCCCCGAACCGGCTCCTGCTACTCGCCCCGCTCCAGCGCCGCCCAAGGCCAAGTCGCCTCCGCCGACACCCGGGAGCGCCGGCCTTGTTTCCACGCGCCTGCGGCCGTGGATCGACCTCGGCTTCAGTCCTGTCCGATGCATCCTCGACAATGAGAAGCTCGTGCTGGAGTTCGAGGTCGAGCTGTTCAATTCGGGGAGCGCGCCCGCGCGGGGGGTGCTGGTCGAAGCGATCCTGTTCAATGCCGGTCCGACGCAGGAAGAGGATATCGGCAAGTTCTTCGCCAATCCCGTCGCCGCGGGAGAACGGATTCCGGCGATCGCGCCGCTCAAGCGGATCACCGTCAAGGCGCAGGTCGCGATCGGCCGCGAACAGCTCCAGGCTTACGAGGCCGCCGGTCGCCAGCTGATCGTCCCGTTGATCGCCTTCAACGTCTTGTATCGCTGGAGCGGCGCTGAGGGGCAGACCTCAGTCGGTTACCTCCTCGGACGTGAAACGAAGGGCGACAAGATGGCCCCCTTCCGGATCGATCTGGGCGCGCGCATCTTTCGCAATCTCGCCGCCCGCCTGCTTCCGACGGGCGTCCGCAGCTAGGCCGACCCTTCGCGCGCAAGGCGGACGAGCTGCGCCAGGAACAGCAGCACTCCCAGCAGCCAGAGGATCGAGGCGACGATCGCCAGCGTGGGCTGGTTCCGCAGCACCGCGAGGCCGATGCCGATCGGGAGCAGGACCGCGCCCGTCGCCGACACGATGAAATGCAGTCCCGCGAGCCGATTGCCCGCAAGCTGCGGATAGGCGCGGTAGGTCAGTCCGAACAAAGCGAGCGAAGCCCAGCCGGCGAGGTTGAGGTGCGCGTGGACGGGGCTCAGCTGGAAATTCTCCTGCGCGCCCATGATGATTCCGAGCACTGCCCCGCAGATAAGCAGGACCGTCGCAAGCAGCAGGAAATAGACGTCGATATGTTTCATCGGGGGCCCCTCCCTTTCGAAGCGCAACTTGGCAGCCTAGCCACCTGCCACTCAAGTGAATTCTGGAAGGCTTACAGGACGCTCGAATTGTAGCTGTGCCACGCGAGCACTGCAGCGGCGCCACGGTAAGGCCGCCACGCTTCGGCAAGCTCACGAAGCTGCTTCTCGCTGGGTTTGTCTGGGAGCCCCATGAGCCTTCCAAGCTCGACCATCACCGCGAGGTCGCCAGCAGGAAAGACGTCGGCTCGGCCTTCGGCGAACAGCAGATAGATCTCAGCGGACCAGCGTCCGATGCCCTTGATTTTCGTAAGGAGCGCGATCGCTTCCTCGTCGTCTTCAGGCAGGTTGTCGAGGTCGAGCTCACCAGAAATCACCAACTCCGCGAGGCTTCGGATGTAACCCGACTTCTGCCGCGACATGCCCGCCGCGCGCAGTTC
>DASUCP010000248.1:0-3983 GCA_036275975.1 Sphingomicrobium sp. | reverse complement strand
CGCTGAGGGCCGAGGTGGCCGCGCTCAAGCAACGCCTCGATGCCGATGAGGCCGCGCAGCGGACGACCGCGCTGCAGGCCGAGACGGCGAAGCAGTCCGCAGCGGCCGCGCGGCAGCAAGCCACGACCGCGTTGACACAGTCGCAAAAAGCGCAGGTCGCCGCCGCCACGCCGGTCCCGCCGGCGCCGAAGACGCCCGCGCCCGGCTGGTGGGGTGCAACGACGATCGGCGGCCGATTCTTCTTCAACGTCAGCAACATCCACCAGACATCGACCGACCTGCTCGGCAACAAGACCGAGAGCGCGCAGAACGGGACTGAGACCGAGCTCAAGCGCGGCTATATCATCGTCGATCACAAGTTCGACGACACCTGGTCAGCCAACCTCACCACCGACTTTCGGTACAATTCGAACGGCACGAGCAAGGACGTCCTCGTGTTCGTGAAGAAAGCGTGGGTCCAAGCCCGCATCAATCCGGCGCTGAACATCCGCGTGGGCGAAAGCGATACGCCGTGGATATCGTTCGTCGAAAGTCTCTACGGGTACCGCTTCGTCGAGAACACGTTGATCGATCGGACGAAGTTCGGCGCGTCGACCGACTGGGGCGTGCATGTCTTCGGAACCTTCGGGCACAACCTGGTCACCTACCAGTTCTCGGCGATCAACGGCGGCGGCTACAAGTCGTTGTCGCGCAACTCGAACACCATCGATCTCGAGGGGCGTATCGGGATCAGCCCGGTCAAGCACCTGACGCTGGGTGTCGGCGGCTATTCGGGCAAGCTCGGCAAGAGCAACGACACCGTTAACGCGAACCACCGAGCGACACGGTTGGATGCGGTCGCTGCCTACACGGACAAGCGAGTGCACGCCGGCCTCGAATATTTCGCGGCTACGAACTGGAACAACGTCACGACCGCGCCGCTGCCGCTGCCAGCGCCCTCGACACGCAACGACAAGTCGAATGGCTGGTCGGCCTTCAGCTCTTACGCGTTCACGTCCAAAATTAGCGTTTTCGGGCGCTACGATTGGCTCAAGCCCAGCAGCCAACTAAACCCATCAATGCGCGATAACTATTTCAACGTCGGGCTCGACTATAAGCCCATCGATCCGATCGACCTGGCGCTGGTCTACAAGCACGAGCGGGTCACGCACGGGCTGCTTCAGACATCGAACGGCACCATCGGAGGACCCGATCGCGGAAGCTACGACGAGGTCGGCCTGTTCGGTCAGTTAAGCTTCTGACCGGCCCGCAGAGTTCGCGACGCCCCACCAGCTTGATTCACGGGCGGGCCACCCAGCAACCGGGTGGAATTGTTTCGTTCCAGCGAAGCGCGGCATTGAGCCGGTATTGGGTCGAACAATAGGGACACCGAATGTCCGCTTGCTCTCCCATGTTGAGGTAGATGTGGGGATGATCGTGAGGGGGCAGCAGGCCGATGCAATCGAACGCGGAAACGCCGATCTCGATCCTGCTCACGCCCATGGGGTTGAAGAAGACCGGCACCTGAGGAGGGCGCGTGCCGTCGGTCGAAAAACCTTGGCCTCCCTCGATTGTGCCCCTCCTCTCCTGATGGCCGTCCTTCAATTGCATGCGGTTGTTCCTCAAGGTTCGGTGCGGCCCTCACGCGGCGGCATGACCGCGTTCCGCTATGGCGTTGCGCATCCACGCGCGCTCTTAAGCAAATACAAGCACGTCGGAATGCGGACGGAAGTTACCTTGGACGCAGCCGAGCTCCTGCCGTGAGAATGTGGATGTAACCACCAACGTGCGGCGAACGAGCGGGCAGTGGCATGCCTCGCCTTCGACGGCGGGCATTAGAAGGAGCCTAGCAATGATCATCGGCATCGCCATCTTCGTGGGTGGCATGCTCACCGCGAGCCTGCTGTCTTCGATCCGACGCCCGGGCTGGGCCCGGCGCCACCGCCGGTCCGACCTGCCTTACGCCTTGTGAACTGATTCTGAGGGCTGCCGTCGCGCTCCTCGGTGATGGACCCGATCGCCTGGCGCGCATAAGTGCGACTCTTGTGGCCAGTGCCAAACCTCAAGGCGTTCCTGCTTGGCGGATGGGAATTAGACCGGCTGGTCGTCGATCGGGCTGGCGCAATGACCGGCCGGCTGCAGGGACACGCAAGCTTTACATCGGCGCCCCGTGGCTTGTTGTATAAGGAACGCGGCACGCTGACGTTCGGTCAGCACCGCGGTACCGCCGAGCAGACCTACCTGTTCGAGTTCGCAGAAGGTGATGCGCGAGCAACCGTTCGCTTCCGCGATGGCCGCCCGTTCTATGCGTTAGACCTGCGTGATGGCCGGGATCGCGCGCGCCACGACTGCGACCCAGATCTCTATGAGGGCCTGTTCATCGCTCTCGGCCCGGCCGGGTGGCGATCTGAATGGAAGGTGACAGGACCGCGGAAGGATTATGATCTTGTGACGACGTACAGCCGGTCATCTTCGGCCAGAGCGGTCAAATCCCTTCTTCGAAGGTGATTGCGACGCTTGCGATCGCGCTCAGACGAACACGGTTGCCCTCTACTTCAGCGATGAGCGCGCCCGGCACGTAATGCCGGTGACCCGAATGGCTTCCCAAGCCCGAGTCTGCCTTAGTCAGGCGGATCCGCGAACCGTCTAGCGCGTCGACCGTGCCGACATGCGCGCCGTCGGCGCCGATGACTTCCATTCCAGGCTTCACGCCTTCAATCCGGGCCATTCATGATCTCCGCTGCTGTCTTGGTGTGATGTTGCGATGCCGGCCCGGGGGAGGGCGTGCGGGGATGCCGGCACCGCAACAATGATTCACTCGTGAGTGACGCCGAGGGGGTTACAGGGCGGAGAATCCGAGCGCGTTACAAGTCGCCGGCACCGTCCGGCGCCCGTCGGCCGGCGGGGACCGAAGTGCCGGGGCCGCTCTCCGCGACGCCGAACCCGAGGAAATTGCGGCGGCGGAAGGTGGAGGGATCGGTTCCGTAGCATTCTCTGAAGACTCGGCTGAAATGGCTTCGGCTGCCGAAGCCGACCTCCGCCGCAATGGCTTCGACGGGCCGCATCGTGGAGGCCAGCATCCGGCGCGCGAGGCTGAGCCGGACCCTCGCCACGAACTCCATCGGAGTCACTCCGACTGCGGCCTTGAAGTCCTGGGCGAAGGCCGACCGGCTCATCGCCGCCTCCTTCGCCAAGCTCGTCACCGAATGAGGAGCCGAAGGGCGGTCGAGAACGGCTGCGATCGCCCGCCCGATCCGGGCGTCGCTGAAGAGCGCGGGAAGGCTTCCCTCTTTCCGGCTCGACTGAAGGTGGCGTCTTAGAAGCAAAACGAGGCACGCCTTCATGAGCGCGCTCGTCAGCGCCATCGCGCCCTCTCCTGGCTCCGCCACTTCAGCGAGCATCGCCCCGAACGCCGCGGAGACGATCGAAACGTCGGACAGGTCCTCCGCCACCGGGTCAGACAATCCGTCGAGCGGCCCGAAGGACCCGTTAGGGTCCGGCTGGACCGTCCCGCACGCGATCCGCAGGACCGCCTTTCCGCCCTCCGTCGCATCCAGGACGATCATTCCATCGCGCAGGGGCAGGGACACGTCCGACGACGTCCTGCTGGTCGCGGCGCTTTTTGAAGCCGCGAGATACTGGAGGCGCCCAGGAGGAACGATCACCATCGCCCCGGTCGGCGCCACGATCGGATCCCGCTCGCCGATCGTGAGGTAGAGCGTCCCGTCGAGGATATGGTGGACCTCGATCACCTCCATCGGCGGGAAGATGAGCCGGACATCTTCCGCAATCTCGCACAATGCGAACGCCTCGACATCGACCGAAAGGGCCGAGAGAAGTGCGTCGAGTGTCGAGCTACCCATGATTTCGCCCTCGCGCGGGTTCGTCGTCACCAGTCCTTACTCGCAAAGAGCGTCGGATCGTTACCGATTTGCCGTGTTTCGGCTGGAACCTGCGGGGAGGGCGACAGTCGAGGAGCTCTGACCAGCTCAGCTGTTGGCGGC
>DASUCP010000247.1:0-3005 GCA_036275975.1 Sphingomicrobium sp. | reverse complement strand
GTCGAGAAGGAGCGCATTTCGCTCGGCATGAAGCAGCTCGAGGGCGGTGGCGCCGGCGCTGCTGCCGGTGCGGGCGGCGCTGGCGCGGGCGGCGGAGCGCGCAAGGGCGAGACGGTGACGGTCACGGTCCGCGCAGTGCAGGATGCGGGCCTGGACGTACAGGTCGGCGACGACGGCGCGGCGGGCTTCATCAAGCGCACCGACCTCGGTCGCGACCGCGACGAGCAGCGTCCGGAGCGCTTCCAGGTCGGCCAGAAGCTCGACGCGATGGTCGTCGGGTTCGACCGTTCGAAGAAGCCGAACTTCTCGGTCAAGGCACTGCAGATCGCCGAGGAGAAGCAGGCGGTCGCGCAGTACGGCTCGTCGGATTCGGGCGCGTCGCTCGGCGACATCCTCGGCGCGGCGCTGAAGGAAGCCCAAACCGCCAAGGCTGCCAAGGAGCCGAAGGCCGAGAAGGCCGAGAAGGCGCCCAAGGCCGAGAAGGCCGACAAGGCTGAGAAAGAGCCGAAGGCCGCCAAGGAAGACAAGCCGAAAAAGAAGAAGTAACGGGAAACGCGGCGTTTCTGACTGAGACGCCGCGCATTTCCTTCTTGCGTGTGGCGATGTTTGCTGACAGCCTTAGAGCAAGCGGTCCCGGGGTTCGGGGGAGTCTAAGGACCGATCATTCTTCAGCGGGGATACTGATGATCCGTTCCGAGCTGGTGCAGAAGCTTTGCACCGATTTTCCCGACCTCACGCAGCGCGAGGTTGAAGGCGTGGTGAGCGCGATCTTCGACTCCATCACCGACCAGCTGGCCAAGGGCGGCCGTGTCGAGCTGCGGGGCTTCGGGGCGTTTTCAACGCGGCATCGGGATGGGCGAGTCGGCCGCAACCCGCGCACCGGCGAAGCGGTTTCGGTCAATGCCAAGCGCGTGCCCTACTTCAAGCCGGGCAAGGAAATGCGCGAGCGTTTAAACCTCAAGGAAGTGACCGCGGGATAATCCGCGCTACAAGCCGCCTGCGGACGTGGCGGAACCGGTAGACGCTGGAGACTTAAAATCTTCTGCCCGTAAGGGCGTGCGGGTTCAAATCCCGCCGTCCGCACCAGCACCTCGCGCAGCACCGTCTGGGGGCTGCCGAAGATAGCGATCGCGCAGCCTGTCCGGGGGACGGGGCGAGCATGGTGCTCCGAGCGAAGCGAGGTCGCGCCACCGCGCTCAGCGCGCGCAAAACGAAGAAGGCCCGCCGCTTGCCCAAGCGGCGAGCCTTCCCACATGCAGGATCTTCGACCGCGGTCTCCTGGAACCGCGCCAACCGCCAAGGGGATCAGCAGGCCGGCATCCTCTCATCTCACCTGAGCTGGCGCAGCCGCAATCGGGTGCTCGGGCACTGTCCCGCGATGGGACACGGAGTTCGGAGACACTCTGCCGGCACGAGAGGGGTTGACGGGCACCGCAAAGGCGCATGAGAATGGCCGCGGAACCGAGCCGACGCCTTTCATGGGGGGCAAGCGGCCGTGCAGCGATTGACCGGGGCATTCACCGCAGCAGGCGGATTTGGGGCTCGTTCGAGTCGCGCCCGCGTGCGCCTGCTTGCCGCAGCGAGCGGTGCTGCGTTCCTCGCGATCGCCGCCGCGATCATGCTTCCCTCATCGTCGCGCTCGAGCAGTGCCGCCGCGGCTCCCGTGCCGCTGCCGAAGGTCAAGCCCGCAGCGCTGGCGTGGACGAAGGTTCAGCCGGCTCCGGCATCCGCCAGCGATCCGGACTCGCGCCGCTTCACCGGGCGGGTCGGAGCGAACCTCACCGATTCTTTGCTCGCCGCCGGAGTGCCCGTGAGCCAAGGCCGCGAATATGTCTGGCTGCTCGGCAAGGCGATCAAGCTTTCTGAAGGGCTCAGTGTCGACGACAAATTCGACCTGGTCCTCCTTCGCAATCCCGACGGCAGCCTCGGCCAGCTCGTCTATGCCGGCATGGACCGCGTCGCCCGCGCCGACATCGAGCTCATGAAATGGACCGACGGCAAGCAGATCATCTGGGTCAATGCCGACGGGGTCGGCGGCGACGGCAGCCAGTCTATCCGCATGCCGGTGAACGGGCACCTGACCTCCGGTTTCGGCGAGCGCTTCCACCCGATCCTCGGCTACGAGCGATTCCACGCGGGCGTGGACCTCGGCGCTACCTATGGCGCTCCGATCGTTGCCGCTGCCGACGGGCGTGTCGTCAGCGCAGGCTGGCGCGGCGGCTATGGGCAGGCGGTGGCGATCGCGCACGCGCAAGGTCTGCAGACTCTCTACGGCCACATGAGCCGCATCGCCGCATTCGCCGGTGAGACCGTGCATCGCGGCCAGGTCATCGGCTACGTCGGCTCGACCGGCCTTTCGACCGGCCCACACGTCCATTTCGAGGTGACCAGGAATGGGCGGCCGGTGAACCCGCTATCGATCAAGGCGATCGCCGGCGGCCCCGGCCAGCTCGAAGGCGAAAAGCTCGTCGTTTTCCAGAACCAGCTGAGGCAGCTGCTGCTCACGGGCAAGGGAGTGTAGGCTTGGCTGAGAAGCAGAGTTGCGTGCGCCATTCGGACATTGAGTGGCTGCTTCCGATGGGCGTCATCGCAGCCGCGCAGTTCGGTGCATGGTGGGTGATGTGGAGCCTCGGGCTGGCGCGGCGACCGCTGGTGGGTTTGTACGACCTCGTCGCGCTCGCCGGATTAGTGATGGGCTTCGTTCCGTTCTGCCTCACATACGTGCTAAGAATCTATCGTGAGGGCGAGCAGCGGCCGCTCGAGCGAATTCGGCGCGATATCGAGCTGCCGAGGGTCGGGGCTGTTGTAGCGGCGCTTTTCCTTGGCCCGATCACGGCGGGCGCCTTCTCGGCGATGAAGGGAGCTATCCCCGTTGCCGTCCCTTTTTATCTTGATCCAGCGCTGACCCGCCTCGATCGGGCGGTGTTCGGAACCGATCCATGGCGCCTGACGCACGCGGCATTTGGATGGGCGACTCCACTGATCGACCGCTTCTATTTGTCGTG
>DASUCP010000246.1:0-7491 GCA_036275975.1 Sphingomicrobium sp. | reverse complement strand
GGAACTGGATTTGGGCGCCGCTTTTGGTCGCCGGAAACAGCTCGACAGGTATCGACACCAAAGCCAGCCGGATTTGTCCTCGCCAGATCGCACGCGCAGCCATTGCCACTCTCCTTCGCGGAGCGATTCAATTCATTGCGACCGCGAGTCGTTCCCGAGTGGCCGCCTTCAGAGATCGTATCAGTTGCGTAACATCTTCGCCAAGTGCCACAGATTCCACGATTGCCGAGCCGCAGATGACGCCTTTTGCTCCTGCTGAGAGCGCCGCGCGGACATGTTCCGGTTTGGAAACCCCGAAACCGAAGACTTGCGGTGGTGCGCCAAGGCCACACAGGCGTTTGGTCAGCCGCGAATCAAATCGGCCGTCGGCGTGAGTTCCGGTAATGCCCGGGCGGCTGACGCAATAGGTGTAGGCCTTCGACATTGAGGCAATCCGCGCAAGCGTCGAATCCGGCGTATTCGCAGCGGCGATTAGGACAGGCTCGATGCCCGCCTGATTCATCCGCAGCACGAAGGGTTCGGCTTCGAGCGCAGGCACGTCTGCGATGAGCAGGCTGTCGGCCCCTGCCGAGGCGGCATCATGCATGAACCCCGCTCGTGCGACGACGATGTTCGCGTAGGTGAGTATGCCTACGGGAACGTGCGGATATCGTCCGCGGAACCCCGCGATGAGGTCGAAGCAATCGGCGACGCGGACACCGGCATTCAGGGCGTGCAGGGCGGCCGCCTGAATGATTGGGCCATCGGCGACCGGGTCCGAAAACGGGATCCCGACCTCGATCATGTCCGCGCCGCCGACCACCAGCGCATCAAGCAATGCTGCGCTGGATTTCAGATCGGGAACGCCAAGCATTACAAAGGCGCCGAGCGCCCCCTCATCGCCGAGGCCGTCGAACATCGCGGCGTAGCGGCTCATGCGAACAGCGCCTGCTTCTGGGGAGCAGCGGCAGCGAGCAGGCGCTTCGCCTGGCTGACATCCTTGTCGCCACGACCGGAGAGGCCGACGAGGATCGGCCTGTCGGGCTCCTGTTCCGCGAGCTTCACCGCATGCGCGAAGGCATGCGCGGATTCGAAGGCGCAGAGGATGCCTTCGCTCTCCGCGAGCAACCGGAAGGCGGCGAGCGCTTCTGCATCGGTAGCGCCAACATATTCGGCACGGCCGCTGTCCTTGAGGTAGGCATGTTCGGGTCCGACCGCTGGATAATCGAGGCCCGCCGACATCGACCAGGTGTCCGTGACCTGCCCGTCGCGGTCCTGAAGGACGTAGGTCTCGGCGCCGTGGAGGATGCCCGGCGTCCCTCGCAGGAGAGTCGCTCCATGCTGGACGCTATCGAGGCCCTTCCCGGCCGCTTCGACGCCGATGAGGCGCACGTCATCATCGAGGAAATCGGCGAACAGCCCGATCGCGTTGGAGCCGCCGCCGACGCAGGCAATCACGACAGCCGGCAGCCGGCCGATTTGCTCGAGCATTTGGGCGCGCGCCTCCCGCCCGATGACGCGCTGGAATTCGCGCACCATGGTGGGAAATGGATGCGGGCCTGCCGCCGTCCCAAGCAGGTAATGCGTATGCTCGAAGCTCGCCGACCAGTCGCGGAGCGCCTCGTTGATCGCGTCTTTCAGGGTTCGGCCGCCGCCTGCAACAGGCACCACCCGCGCGCCCATCAGCTCCATCCGAAAGACGTTGAGCTGCTGCCGCTCGACGTCGTCGGCGCCCATGTAGATCACGGTCTCGAAGCCGAACAAAGCTCCCGCGATGGCGGTGGCGACACCGTGCTGCCCCGCGCCGGTCTCGGCAATCAGACGCGTTTTGCCCATGCGCTTCGCGAGCAGGGCTTGCGCCAACACCTGGTTGGTCTTGTGGGCGCCGCCGTGAAGCAGGTCTTCGCGCTTGAGATAGATCTGGCCGGGCAGATTGCGGCAGCGCGTCAGCGGAGTCGGACGTCCAGCATAATTGACGAGCAGATCGCTCAGCTCGGCAGTGAAATCCGCGTGCCCCTGCGCATCGAGGAAGGCAGTCTCGAGCTGCTCGAGCGCCGGAATCAGGATCTCCGGCACGTAGCAGCCGCCGAACCGACCGAAGCGGCCCGTCAGGCGCATGCGCGAAGCGCCTCGCGCGACTGCGGCCTCAAAGCGTCGAAGAGTGCACCGATCTTCTCTGCGGATTTGCGGCCGGGACGCTGATCGAGTGACGAGCCAACGTCGATCGCATAGGCGCCGAGTCTTTGCGCCTTCACGGCGTTGTGAATGCCAAGGCCGCCCGCGACGACCGCGCGCGGCAGGTCGCGGTGAAGTTCGACCTTGCGCCAGTCAAACGTGCGGCCGCTTCCACCCTCCGCATTGTCGAAAACCAGGCGGTCGCCGCCGCGGCTGAGAAGTGGCTCCCGACCGACGCTGAGCGCGGTCCAGATCTCGCAGCTTCCGTGAAGTTCGCGCCTCAGGGCGCGGACGTATTCGACGTCTTCGTGACCGTGGATCTGCACTGCATGCAGGTTCATCAGCGTCGCAATGTCGGCGACGACGCGCAGCGGCGCATCGCGAAACACGCCGACCGGCAACATGCCCGATTTGCGGGCTTGGCCGGCCAGCGGCGCGGCTTCGTGGGCAGTGACATGGCGGGGGCTGCCAGGCACAAACACGAAGCCTGCGAAAGATGCGGGCCTGGCGGCATGAACATCGGCGGCACAGTTGAGGCCGCACAATTTGGTGCGTCCGAAGACCAGCTCGCGCGCGGCCTGCGCAGGATCATCGGCTTTCATCAGCGATGAGCCGACGAGAAAGGCGTCGACATTCGGAGCGAGCCGTTCGACCTGCGCTCGCAAGGAAATGCCGGATTCGGAGACGAGAACGCGGCCGGCCGCTTGGCGCGCGAGCCGCTCAGTTGTCGCGAGATCCACGGAAAGATCGCGCAGGTTGCGGTTGTTGATGCCGATCAGCGGCGTACCGAGCGCAATGGCGCGTCGCATCTCCTTCTCGTCATGGACCTCGACGAGTGTCTCCATTCCGAGGCGTCGCGCTTCGTCGAGCATCGCCCGCGCATCACCGTCGCTGAGCAGCGAAAGAATCAGCAGAACGGCATCCGCTCCGGCAATCCGCGCCTCGGCGATTTGGCGGAGATCGAGGAAGAAGTCCTTCGCTAGAATCGGTCCGTCGAAGCCGCCCCTTGCGGCGGAGAGGTCATCGAGCGAACCGCCGAAATATTTACGATCACACAGCACGCTGAGCGCGTCCGCGACAGCAGCGTAACCGCGCGCGATCGATGCAGGGTCGGCGCCCGAACGAATGGCTCCGCCCGACGGGGAAGCCTTTTTGATTTCGAGAATGAATCGCGCGCCCGGCTTTGCAAGCGCCTTGAGCAGGCTGCGCATCGTCGGCCGCGCACGTGCACGTAACGCATTGAGCGAGACCCCGTCGTAGCGGCTGACGAGCTCCGCCCGCTTGTTGTCGGCAATCTCGCCGAGCACTCCGGAGACTTCACGCATGGCTCGCCTCGACGAAGCGCTCGAGGACTCGCCGCGCTGCTCCGGACGCGACCGCGTCGAGCGCCATCGCGACTCCGATGCGAAGATCAGCCACTTTGCCCGCGATCATCAGCAATGCGCCGGCGTTGATGGCGACGATCGAGGAATCCGCCTCGCGGCAGCAGCCGTCGAAGACCTTCCTGATTCGCGCGGCATTTGCGCTTGGCGTACCGCCGACAATGCGCTCGGCTGGGACGCGCCTCAGGCCGGCTTGCTCGGGGGTGATCTCGATTTCCTCGAACAAACCATGGTTCAGCGAAACCGCCTGCGTGAAACCATGCAGCGCGATTTCGTCGAGACCTGACCCGTGAACGACAAGGGCGCGCTCCACGCCAAGCGCATTCAGACTCTCCGCGATCGGACGGACGAGCCTCGGATCGGCCACACCCAACAGCTGGATCTTCGGGCGCGCCGGATTCAGGCAGGGTCCGAGCAGGTTCATGATCGTCCGGACCTTGAGAGCGCGGCGGACGGGCCCGGCATGCGCGATGCCGGGATGGTACTGGGGGGCGAGCAGGAAACAGAAACCGGTCTCGTCGAGGATACGGCGCGATTTCTGTGCCGGAAGATCGAGCTTCGCTCCCAAAGCCTCAAGCACGTCGGCAGACCCGCATTTGGACGTGAAGGAGCGATTGCCGTGCTTGACGACAGGCAGACCGCAGGCTGCCGCCACGATCCCGGCAGCCGTGGACACATTGATCGAGCCGGAAAAGTCGCCGCCTGTCCCGCAGCTGTCCGCGAACCGGTAGTCGGGGCTTGGGAACGGACGCGCGGCAGCTTGCAGCGCGTCGGCGGCGCCGATCAGCTCGTGCGCGGTTTCGCCTTTGACACGGAGGGCGACGAATGCAGCCGCCATCAACGGCTCGCTCAGCGTCCCTTGGACGATTCGGGAAAACAGCTGACGCGCTGCAGATCGATCGAGGTTCTCGCCATCGAAAAGGCGAGCAATCGCGTCCTCTGCATCGGCGTCGTGAATCGCCGCAGCGGATCGGACTTCGCCTGGAAAAGTCAGAATCTGGCTCATGAGATTTACCTGAAACAAAAAAGCCCGCCGATGGCGGGCGGGCAGTCGATGATCGGTTGGCTAGTCGATCAGTCGCGCCATCGCGCCGCATGAGTCCAACCGCGCCACCAAAGGGTGACGGTCGAAGAAGCGGCGATGGCGTTCAGGTACGTCATGCGACTCGCGTGGTAAGGCAGGCGCTTGGTCAAGGTCAAGACTGCGGGCGGTTGACGCCAAACGCCGCTCATTGCATGGCCAGGTCCTCCGAGCGGGTGTAGCTCAATGGTAGAGCAGAAGCCTTCCAAGCTTACGACGAGGGTTCGATTCCCTTCACCCGCTCCAATTTCTGAGCCGTCGGGGGCAGCTTGGAAATTGGAGCGCCCGTAGCGCAGCGAAGGGGCGACCGGCACCTTCCGTTGTGGACCGCGTTCAGCCGCGTTGACACAAGATTGGTGCGCCGCCACATGGCGCGCCTGCCTGCAGGTTCCTGCCCTCGTGGAGAGGTGGCCGAGTGGTTAAAGGCAGCAGACTGTAAATCTGCCCGCGCAAGCGTACGCTGGTTCGAATCCAGCCCTCTCCACCACTTCATCCTTAAAGCGGGCTTGACGCTATTCTCGCCAATTCGGCGAAAACGACTGAAAATCTGGCGAAATGGGTCGCGATGCCATAGAAGCGCGCTGACTCGGTGCTCGGAGGCGCGCAATGCCGCGCGGGGTGGGAATAGCTTTGGAGGATTTGAACAGCTTGCCTGGCAACGGTCAGGAAGGTTCAGGCCATGCCGCCACCGACCCGATGCAAGAGCGGGTCGCCCGCCTGACTCCCGGACAGCTCGACTGCCTTCGTCTCGTCGATCAGCATCTGAGCTCGAAGGAAATCGCGACGGAGCTCGGGATTTCGCCGCACACCGTCGACCAGCGCGTGCGGCAGGCGCTGCAAATTCTCGGTGTCGACACCCGCAAGCAGGCGGCCCGCATCGTTGCTCAATACTCCGGCCCATATCAGCGATTGATACATCAATCGCCGTACATTCCCGCCGAGCCTGGATTGGGCCAAGCAGGCGGTGCGGTCGGCAATCAGATTCGGCACGCTGACCGTGCAGGGGAGGCTGGAGGAGCAGGTTTCCTTACCGAGCAGAGACCGGCATCATTCCGACCTTCCCTGCCTTTACCGTTCGCAACCAGGAGCAACCCACGGAATGAGATGAGTGTCGGCCAGAGGCTGTTCTGGATCGTGACGATCGCGATCGGAGCAGCGTTCTCGGCGGGCATGTATCTCGCCGGGCTCGAGAGCCTCGCACGGCTGCTGAAGAGCTAGCTGACCGACATCAAATCAGACCGACAGCCACTTCGGCGTGTGGAGCGCCGGGGAAGGAGCAGTCATGCGCAAGCAAATGATAGAAGACGCCGCCTACGAACTGGCCACCAAGGTGCGCGAAGTCGAAGATGTCATTGATACGGCGCTTGGCGAGCTTGCCGAGCTCCAGTCGCGTCTCGTTCGCGCCGTTGGCGTGACGGGCATCGCCCATGTGAAGATCCAGAGCGCATTCAACGAGCTTTCGGCGACGACCAACAACCTTGTCGCGGCGCGCGGGACAATCGGCAGCTGCCACGTCGCGCTTGCCGAAGCCAAGCAGTTCGTGCCGGGCCTGCGCACCGTCGCGTGGGGCAATGGCGACGAATGTCCGCCGGCCGGTGGTCAGATCGACCTCCGCATCGTGGCCTGAGCATCAGTTGACCGGACCATTGCAAGATGGTCCGGTCGCCGCTTCGATATGAACTCCATCCTTCTCATAATCCTGTTCTGGGTGCTGCTGGTCGTCTCATGCGGCTACGCACTTTGGCGAGGCCGCAAGTATGAGCGTATCGCCGCCGGCGTATTCGTCGCGGCCACGGTGCTCTCGATCCTCGGCCATTCGCCGCTTCATTCCCGCTACGTGGGAATCGAAATCAGCGACCTCGTCGTCGACACGGCAGTGTTGATCGCCGTGGTCGCGATCGCCCTCGTCTCCGATCGGTTCTGGCCGTTGTGGGTAGCCGGCTTGCAGCTCGTCGACAGCATGTCGCACGTGATGAAGGCGATCGACGCGACGCTGGTGCCGCCGGTCTATGCCGCGGCCGAGCGCTTTTGGAGCTATCCGATCCTGGGCATTCTCCTCGTGGGCGCGTGGCGCCAGCACCGGCGGAGCCGATCCATCCCTGCCTGAGGTTGCGCCGGCGAGCCGGCCATCCCATTGGGGGCAAATGTCGCGCCGCAAGAAATCGCATCAAAGCCACGGCAGTGCGAACCGCCCGCGCTTGTGGGGGAAGCATGCCGTCGCGGCCGCGCTCGACAATCCGGATCGCAAGGTGCTCAAGGCCTGGGCGACGCGCGATGCCGCGGCGTACATGCAGTTTCCAAGAGACGTGCCGGTGACCCTGGCCGACGTGGCCGACCTCGCCCGCCTGGTGCCGCACGATGCGCCCCACCAAGGGGTGGTGATCGAAGTCGAAGCGCTCGAAGACGCCTGGCTTGATGGAATCCTCAACGATGCGCCCGAACGCGCGGTGCTGCTGGTGCTCGACCAGGTCACCGACCCGCACAATGTGGGTGCGATCCTGCGCTCGGCCGCGGCATTCGGGGCGATCGGCATAGTCACGCAGGACCGCCATTCGCCGCCCGAGAGTGGCGTCGTCGCCAAGGCGGCGTCGGGCGCGCTCGAACGTGTGCCGTGGGTGCGTGTGGTGAACCTAGCCCGCGCCCTCGACGAGATCGCCGAAGCGGGCTTCTGGCGCATCGGTCTGACAGGCGACGCGGACATGGATCTCAAGGAAGGGTTGGGCTCGCCGCGCATCGCCCTCGTGCTCGGAGCCGAAGGGCCCGGTCTCCGGCCGAACACGCGCGAGCATTGCGACGCCCTCGCGCGGCTTCCGATCAGCGACGCGGTCGAGAGCCTCAATGTCTCCAATGCGGCCGCGGTCGCACTATATGCGG
>DASUCP010000245.1:0-6075 GCA_036275975.1 Sphingomicrobium sp. | reverse complement strand
GAAATATATCCCGGACCAAATCGCCGCGCTGGCGGCCAACCAAGTGAAGGCCGAGGGTTACGCCTTCTTCTTTTATCTCGCTCACCTCGTCGGGTGGAGCGCTCGGTCGATGCTGCTCGCCGGGCGGATGGAGATGGCGCTGCTCGCCTGCGGGACGCTGGCGATCGTCTATGGCTCGGCGCGGTCGCTCGGGGAATCGCGGGCGCGCGCGGCGCTGATCCTGCTCATCCTCCTGAGCTTCTCCAATTTCATCGAGCGGATTTTCGAGACGCGGGGAGACCCGCTGTCAGTGTTCTTCGCCGCCGGGGCCTTGCTCGTTGCCATTCGCGGGCGGGACCGCGGCTGGCGGGTCTTCGCCGCGGGCGTGCTCAGCGGGCTCGCGTTCCTGTCGACCCAGAAGGCGGTCTATTTCAATTTGGCGCTCGGCGTCGCGCTGGTCGGCGATGCAGCGCTGGAGCGGCGGTTCGTTGAGGGCATCGCGCGCGGCGCGTGGCTGGTGCTCGGCTGGCTCGTTCCGATCGCGGTCTATTGCGTCGCCCTGGGCGGAGGCGATCCGCTCGTGGTCGGGCACAACCTCTTCTTCGGCCCGGTCGGCGTGGCGTCACCGCGCATCGCGGCCGAGTATGGCGGGCTCCGCTCGTTCGTCGAGCAGACGCTCGTGCGCAACGCCTTGCTCTACCTCTTCTGCTTCGCGGGGATGGTGATTGCGCTGCTGCGCTTGCCGCGGCTCGACGGGGCGCGGCGGGTGGCGCTGATCTTCTCGGTGATCGTCACCGCGCTCGTCTTCGCGCACAACCAGCCGTGGCCCTACGTGTTCATCATGGCGTTGCCGTTCATGGCCTTGTGGGCGTTGTGGCCGCTGGACGCGCTTGCCGGCAATCCGCTTTACCTGCGCACGGCGTGGGCGGTGCTCGCGCTCGCGGTCGCGGTGAGCTTCGTGAAGAACGTCACCTACCTCCGCATCGACAACAGCGACCAGCTTGCGCTGGTCGACCGCGCCGAGGCGCTGCTGGGCCCGCGCGACGTCTATTTCGACGGGGTCGGGATGCTGCCGAATCGGCCCGAGCCTTCGACCATCTGGCTCGACCGCCACGCGATCCTGCTGACGCTCAAAGAGGGCGTAAATTCAGATGCTTACCGCGTCTTCGCGACCGCGCCGCCGAAGCTGATCATCTGGAACTACCGGCTCGACAACATTCTTCCGGTGATTCTGCCGCTGGTCCGCGACTCCTATGTGAAGGTCGCACCAAACATCCGCATGGCGGGGGTCGAGCTGAGGCCGGGCCGGCCGGCGATTTTCGACGTGCCGGTCGCCGGGACCTACGCGCTCTACGATCTCCGCGGAAATCGGCTGCCGGGGCGGCCGCTGCACCTTCGCCGCGGCAAGGTCCGCCTGACTCTCCGCACGGCGCCGCAGGAGGTGCTGGTGCTGCTCCTTCCGCAGGGCGCCTACACTGGCCGGTTGGCGCCCGGGCCCGACGACAAGGACCTGTTCGTGGGCGTATACAGCTGACTTCATTTGTAACCTCGCCGATGCTGGGGCATGGACGTTTTCGAGCCGGTCCGTCTAAAATTGCGACCGAACACGGAGAGTTCAAAAATGTCGCTGATCGGCAAATTGATCGACAAGCTGCTGGAAAAGGGCAGAATCACGCTCATCACGCCGGGCAAGGCTCCGCGCACCTACGGCAAGGGCGGGGGCAAGCATCTCACCGTCCGGTTCACCGATCGCAAGGTCGCGTTCGACATCCTCATGAACCCGCGTCTCGGACTCGGCGAGGCCTATATGGACGGGCGCGTGATCATCGAGGACGGGACCATCCTCGACCTCCTGGAGATGATCGTCGGAGCGAACCGCTGGGAAGTGATGGGCGAGGGGCGAAAGGCGCTGTCCAAGGGCAAGGCGAGCCGAACGATCAAGCGGTTCCTGTCGCCGAACAATCTGAAGCGCGCACGCAAGAACGTCGCGCACCATTACGACCTCAAGGACGAGCTCTACGAACTCTTCCTCGACGACGACAAGCAGTACAGCTGCGCCTATTGGACCGACCCGAACAACAGCCTCGAGCAGGCGCAGTCCGACAAGAAGGCGCATATCGCGGCCAAGCTGGCGCTGGAGCCTGGGCAGCGGGTGCTAGACATCGGCTGCGGCTGGGGCGGGATGGCGCTCTACCTCCACCAGGTCGCCGGTGTGGATGTGCTCGGCGTCACCCTATCCGAGCATCAGCTGAAAATCGCGCGCGAGCGGGCGGCGGCGGCGGGCGTATCGGACCATGTGAAGTTCGAGCTCAGGGATTACCGGCTGCTCGAGGAGAAGTTTGACCGCATCGTCTCGGTGGGCATGTTCGAGCATGTCGGAGCGAAGCATTATGACGAATTCTTCGCCAAGTGCCGCGACTTGCTGAAGCCGGACGGAGTCATGCTTCTCCACACCATCGGCAAGCTGGGCGAACGCTCGAGCTCGCCCGACCCCTTCACCGACAAGTGGATCTTCCCGGGCTATCATCTACCAGCACTGAGCGAGATGACCGCTTCGAGTGAGAAGGTTCGGCTCATTGCGAGCGACGTCGAGAATTTGCGGCTGCATTATGCGCTGACGCTGAGGCACTGGCTCGACCGCGCGAACAAGGCGCGCGCGCAGATCGAAGCAATGTACGACGAGCGCTTCTTCCGCATGTGGGAATTCTATCTCGCCGGTGGGATCGTGATGTTCGAGAACGGCGCTGCGTGCAATTACCAGGTGCAGTACATCCGCGAGCGGACCGCGCTTCCGATCACCCGCGATTACATGCTCGACACCGAGGCGCGGTATCGGAAGATCGCCGAAGAAGGCGCTCCGCCGAAAAAGCCGGCAGCTCGACGTCGTCGGGCGGAACAGCCCGAGTTCGCCAAATGAAAAAGGCCCGGAGGGAAACCTCTCCGGGCCCTTCGCATTGGAGCAGATCGCAGCTTAGCTGGGCTTGCGCTGCGAGCGGAACTGCTTGCGGGCCTGCTGACGCTCTTGCGGCGTGATGGTGCCGTCATGGTTGAGGTCCATGCGGTCGAAGTGCGACTGCGCGAGCTGCTGCGCTTCGGCGAGTGAGACCTTGCCGTCCTTGTTGGTGTCGGCGGCATCGAGCATGTGCCCGGCCGGTCCGCGAGTCTCTGCCGCCTTCTCCATGCGCGTGTGGATCTGGGCGCCCATCGCGTCGAACTCGGCCTGCGTGATCACGCCGTCCTTGTTGGTGTCGGCGCGCGCGAATAGCCCGGTAAAGCCGGTGGCATGCGCCTTCGCGGGCTGGCCGCCCTTCGCCTGAATGCGCTGATTGCGCGCGGTCTCAGCCTCTGCGCTCGTGATCTTGCCGTCGTGATTGAGATCGAGCCTGGCGAAGATCTTCGACGGATCGAAGCGCTGTGCACGCTGCTCCATGCGCTGCTGGCGCTTCGCCTGCAGGGCGTCGAGCTCATCCTTGCTGATGAAGCCATCATGGTTGGCGTCCAGCCTGGCGAACATCTTGGCGACACCTGCCTGCATGTCGGCGCGTGTCTCGCTCTTCATGACGCGCGGGTGTTTGGCTGGCTGTGCCGGCGTCGTGGGCGCGGTCTGCGCAAGGGCCGCACCGGCAGCCAAGGCAACCGCCGCCCCTCCGACGAGCAAAAGCTTGTTCATTTGAATGACCTCCTCAGGAAAGCCGAGCTGAGAAGGGGTTAAAACGCCAATGCTTTCTGTCAATTGAACGTGGTTGCGAGGCTATTTGGCATAATAGGGCCGGACTTCGATGTAGCCCCACTTCTGCACCTTTCCCGGACGGCGCGAGCGGATCAGCGCGCTTTCCAGATCGCCGCTGGGGTCGAAGACCCAGATCTGCCGCGTGACCAGCCAGATAGTCGGGATTGTGCGGATCCGCGGATCATCGGCGATCAGCTGCGCCTGCCGCTGAGTCATCGACGGGGTTGCCGGCGAGCCCGATCGATTGATGCCTTTGAAGGACACGGCGGGAAAATCCGCCGGGAGCTGGCGAATCCGATAGGCGGCGCCTGGCGCAGCCTTCCGAAGCGCGAGGACGCTGTCGTTGGGGTAAATCCACACCTGGTCCGCTGGCCCAACCACGCGCCGGAGATAGGCAGCCGCCAGATCCCACTTCTCGGAAGCGGGCTGGAGCGCGGTCTGCACGGCGGCCGGAAGCAGAGTGATCGACAACGCAGCGGCGAGGAACAACCGCTCGCGAGGCGAGGGCGTTCGAGCGACAACTCCGGCGAGCGCGATATAGGCCGGCACCAGAGTCCCGGCGAGCGTCCGCGCGAGGAACACGGGGATGTACAGCGCGGAAATGACGATCGCGAGGATTGTCGGCCCCCACCACAGGACCAGCAGCGCTCTTCCGGAGGTCCAGCCTCGTCCCGCTGCATCGTGTTGGATCGCGCGCTTCACGAGCAGCAGCATGACGAGCGCTCCGACGACGGAGCCGATGGTGAGCACCTCGAACGGGATCGAATAGAATCCGAAGAGCTCGAGGAGCTTCGACGGCTCCCAAGTCAGCCAGCTGGTGCCCCAGGTTCCGACCTGTTTGGCGGTGATCAGCAGGCAAGGCGCGTAGAACAGGAGGATTGTTGTTGCGGCCACCAGTCCGCGCTTGATCCGCGATGGATTGAAGGGTCGTGCAAGCCATGCCGGCGCAAGGGCAGACGCGAGGCAGAAGGCATAAAGGACGCCGAGATTGTGCGACCACAAGGTCAACACGGTCCCGCCGGTCAGGAGCGCCCAAGATCCAAGACTTCCCGCGCCTTCAGATTGGAACTCGCGAAGCAACTTCAACAGGCCGAGTGTCGCAATCGCATAGGCGAGGACCATCAGCGCGTAGGGGCGTGCCTGCTGGTCGAGATAGATGAGCATCGGAGAGCAGGCGGCGAGGAGGCCTGCAAGTCCGGCGCGGAGCAGCGAATGCTCGCTCGGCTCCTGCTTTTCGACCTCGAACGCGGCTGCGATCACCACGGGCACTGTGGCGACGCTGATCAGCACGGACAGGCTCCGCACGGGGATCGCGCTGGTTCCGAAAAAGGCGCTCCAGAGCTTCAGGATCGAATAGTAGAACGGCGGATGGGTCTCGTAGCTTGGAACGACGGTCCACAGATCGTGCCACGTCCGCTCGGCGGCGTAGACGCTATAGCCTTCGTCGAGCCACAGCGGCCTCAGGCCAAGTCCGACGACGCGGACCGCCAGCGCGAGCAGGGCGAGGCCGATGACGAGGTGCACCGGCCGAATCGCGATACGCGGGATTCGGGTACCCACGCTCGGCAAGGCTGCTGCGCTACTCATCGACCTGCCCGGCTCATGCCACAGGACGCTGCAGGACCCAGGCTTGAGTCCAGAGTAGGTCGCGCAGGCCTGGAATCGCATCGAGGAAGTTGCCGGCGGCCTTGAGGGCACTCGCGCCCGCGTTGCCGCCGAATTCGGCTGCGACCGGAAGATAGAAACCGAAACGTTCCATCTTCACCAAAGCGAAGCCGGCGGAAAGCAGCTGATGCCTGAGCTGGCTGGCGGTGAGCAGGTTGATGTGCCCGAGTTCGTCGGCGCTCCCGTAGATCTTCCGCGCGAGCGCAAGCAGCGGCCTAAAGCGAAGCATGCGGGCCGCAAGCTCCATCGTGGAAAAGCGCTGCGGGGTGGTGAGGATGAGGATTCCGCCCGGCCGCAGCCCGTCAAACAGCGCCCTCAGCATCGCTTCGGAGGACGTCGGCGGAACATGTTCGAGGACTTCGGAGCAGATGGCGACATCGTGCTGTCCCAGGTCGAGCGGCCGGGTTGCGTCCTTGAGGTGCGTCGTGACGTGGGAGAGCGGACGGACATTGTCGAGGAAAGCCGGATTGATATCGACCGCCGTCACTTCGCGTTTCGCGGCGGAGAGCGCCTCGGTGAAGACGCCGCAGCCGACCCCGACTTCGAGCAGCTTGTCGCCTGGCTTGCTGTACTGGAGCGCGTGGCCCAGCACCCAGTCGCGGCGAGCGCAGTGGAGCTGGCGGCGCGTAGCGTTCGGATCAGTGTAAAGCCGCCGCTGGAACTCGACGTCGCCCTGGCGTGCCTCAAGCGCTAGCTCGCTC
>DASUCP010000244.1:0-6751 GCA_036275975.1 Sphingomicrobium sp. | reverse complement strand
AGGACCAGGTCTTCGGGCGGATAGCCGATCAGCTGAAGCTCGGGGCAGACCAGGAGATCGGCGCCCTTTGCCGTGCGGCGCATCTCGAGCATCGCCTTGGCATTGCCTTCGAGGTCGCCGACGCGCTGGTTCATCTGCGCGAATGCGATCTTCAGGCGGTCTGTCATGCGTGCGATTTAGCGAGCATCCCCCGCCCCGCAACCTTTACTCACCTCGCCTTGCCTCGCTAAAGGCGAGCCGCTGCTGGGGAAACACCACATGAAATTGCTCGCCGGGAACAGCAACCTGCCGCTGGCCCGATCGATTTCCGACTATCTCGAGATGCCGCTTACCGACGCGAGCGTGCGCCGCTTCGCGGACGAAGAAGTGTTCGTCGAGATCAACGAGAACGTCCGGGGGGAGGACATGTTCGTGATCCAGTCGACCAGCTATCCCGCAAACGACAATTTGATGGAGCTGCTGATCTGCATCGATGCGCTGCGCCGCGCGTCGGCGAAGCGGATCACGGCGGTGCTGCCCTATTTCGGCTATGCGCGGCAGGATCGGAAGCCCGGCCCGCGCACGCCGATTTCGGCCAAGCTCGTCGCCAACCTGATTACGACTGCCGGTGCGAACCGCGTACTCTCGATCGACCTTCACGCGGGCCAGATTCAGGGGTTCTTCGATATCCCCACCGACAATCTCTTCGCGTCGCCAGTGATCGCGACCGACATTCGCGCTCGCCTCGGCAACCGAAACCTTCTGGTTGTCTCACCCGACGTAGGCGGCGTGGTCCGCGCACGCGGCCTCGCCAAACGGCTGGACAACGCTCCGCTGGCGATCGTCGACAAACGCCGCGAGCGCGCCGGCGAGTCCGAGGTGATGAACATCATCGGCGACGTCGACGGACGCACCTGTATCCTTATCGACGACATCGTCGATTCGGCCGGGACCCTGTGCAACGCCGCGGCCGCGCTAAAGCAGCAGGGCGCGGTCGAGGTGTTCGCTTACTGCACCCATGGCGTGCTTTCCGGCGGAGCGGCGGCGCGCGTCGCCAAGTCGGAGCTCGCGGAGCTCGTCGTCACCGACACGATCTCCTCCGGCGAGGAGGACCCGAAAGGCAGCAAGATCCGACGCCTGACCGTCGCCCCGCTCCTCGGCGAGGCGATCAAGCGCATTTCGGACGAAGCTTCGGTTTCCAGCCTATTCGATTAGGGAACTTCCCTGCGCGCACACGTTGACCGCGCATGCCCAAAATCCTCATCACCGGAGCCAATCGCGGCATCGGCCTCGAATTCGCCCGGCAATATTCGCTGGACGGCTGGGACGTGATCGCCACGGCGCGCCAAACGAGTCCGGAGCTCGACGGCCTCGGCGTGCGCGTTGAAACGCTAGACTTGTCCGATGCGGATGCGGTCGCTGCACTCGAGGTCGCCGGCCCACTCGATCTGTTCATAGCAAATGCGGGAACGAACCATCCAAGAGAAACAGAAGGTGCCGAGAACGCCCGCGACTGGCAAATGATGATGATGGTCAACGCCATCGCGCCCTACCAGCTGGGGCATGCGCTACTTCCGAAAATGGCCGACAGCGGCAAGATGATCGCCATCTCCAGCGGCATGGGCAGCATCGGCGACAATGGCGGCGGCTGGATACCCTATAGGACGTCGAAGGCTGCGCTGAACATGGCGTGGAGTTGCCTCTCCATCGAAGCGAAGCCGCGCGGCATTGCCTGCGTGCTGTTCAGTCCCGGCTGGGTGCAGACGCGGATGGGCGGATCGGGTGCGGAGATCACGGCGGAAGAAAGCGTCACCGATATGCGAAGCCTGATCGACGCGCTGACCATCGCGGATACCGGCCGCTTCCTTCGCCGCAACGGCTCCGAGCTGCCCTGGTGAACGATCGATAGCTGCTGTTCAGGCAGCGTCGCTCCGTTAGAACGCTCGCGATGAAAATCGGCATTCTGATCGATGGCGGGGCGATCGCGCGCTGGCAGCTGGACGCGCTTCGGACCGTCGCCGAGGGGAACAGCTTCATCGTTTTCGATTGCACGAACCACCGACCGCAGCTGCGCCGCGCAGCCCACGGAGCTTATTATGCGCTCAACCTCCTAACCATCCGCAATCCGCAAACTCGGACCGTCCCCGTTCCGGTCGATCTGCCAATTGTCGAAACACTGGCGTTCCACGCCGCGCATGAGGGCGCATGGGAAAGCCTGCCGGACGAGTTGCTCGATCGCGTCGCCGCCTTGCAGCTCGACGTCATCGTCAAGTTCGGCATGGGGCTTCTGCGCGTCCCTCCGCGCGAGCGGATCGGATGCCCGATCCTATCTTATCACCATGGCGACCCGCGGCGCTTCCGCGGCCGGCCGGCGGGATTTTACGAGATGCTGAGCGGAGAGTCGCAAGTCGGCCAGATCGTTCAAATCCTCTCCAACGCGCTCGATGCCGGCATGGTCGTCGCCTACGCGGAAACGAAGGCGTACAACTATTCGTATCGCAAGACGCTCATGGAGGCGTTTCGGCGCTCGCCGTTGCTGCTCCGGACGGCAATCGACAATGCGCTTGCCGGCCGAACACTGCCGTTCGACCCCGGAGGGCGAAACTTTCGCCTCCCATCCAATGCGCTCGTGACGCGCTTTTGCGCTGGCATCGCCGGCAAGAAGGTCGAGCGCGCGGCTTATGGCGGCTTGTTTGAGAAGTCGTGGAAGGTCGCTCGAGCCGCAGTACAACCCGGCTGGACTCCCGAGGGTAATGCCGTCCTGCCGGAAGAGTCGCGATGGCAGACGTTTCCGCTCCCATCGCGTTACCGTTTTCTGGCCGATCCTTTCTTCGAGAACGGTGGCCCGGTCCTTGCCGAAGCGATGCGGCGCGACGGCCGAGGAGAGATCGCCCGTCTTCGCGACGGCGGCGTGACACCGCTTCAGATCGCAGGCGGGCACCTCAGCTATCCGGCGACGATCCAGGTCGATGGCCGCCAGTTCCTGCTTCCAGAGATGGCGGAGTGGTCCGCTCCGCATCTGTTCGAGCTGCATGGCGACGAGGTCATCGACCGTGGTGAGCTGGACATCGATAGACGCCTGCGGCTGCTCGACCCCACACCGTACGCCACGGCCGATGCGATCTTCCTCTTCGCCAATCGCCTAGACGAAGGCGAAGGCGTCCTTCGGCTCTGGATCGCGGATTCGCTCTTCGCGCACTTTGCGGAGCATCCGGCGAGCCCCGTCCGCATCTCCCCGGCCGGAGCACGAATGGGCGGCTCGATTCTCGAACGGCAGGGGAAATTGTTTCGCTTCGGCCAGGACCTTCGCGGCCGCTACGGCGACGGCCTCATCGCCTTCCGCATCGAGGAGATTTCGGCGACCGCGTATCGTGAAACGCAATGCGGGGAGATCCGGTTCGCGAACCACCGCGGTCCGCACACGCTGAATTTCCACGGCGATACTGTCCTGTTCGATTATTACGATGAGCGGCTTTCTCCACTTGCCGGCGTGCGCCGCCTGCAGCAGCGACTGACGGCCACGTCTCGCTGAGGCGCAGGAGCTTCGCTTGCCTCAGCGCTGACGTGCCTCTATAGGCGCGCGCTTCCAAGTCATTGGAAACAACAGAACGGCCCGGCCGAAAGGGCTGCCGTGGCGGTTCAAGAACTCGCTCGCTAGCCGAGCAAAGGAGAGAAAATGCCCAAGCTGAAGACCAAGAGCGGCGTCAAGAAGCGCTTCAAGCTCACGGCGACCGGCAAGATCAAGCATGGTGTGGCGGGCAAGCGCCACCGGCTGATCAGCCACAACGCCAAATACATCCGCCAGAACCGCGGCACAGAAATTCTCGCCGACGCCGATACGGCGCGCGTGAAGGCCTGGGCCCCGTACGGCCTGAAGTAAGGAGGCCGAGATATGGCACGCGTCAAACGCGGTGTAACCACCCGCGCCAAGCACAAGCGGATCCTCGAGCAGGCGAAGGGCTATTACGGACGCCGCAAGAACACGATCCGGGTCGCTCGGCAGGCGGTCGAAAAGGCCGGCCAATATGCTTATCGCGACCGCAAGGTGAAGAAGCGAAGCTTCCGCGCGCTCTGGATTCAGCGGATCAACGCCGCAGTCCGCGCGGAAGGTCTGACCTACGGCCAGTTCATACACGCGCTGAACCTCGCCGGCATCACCCTCGACCGGAAGGTGCTCGCCGACATCGCGATGCACGAGGCCGAGGCGTTCAGCGCCATCATCGCCCAGGCGAAGAGCGCGCTGGAGAAGAAGGCCGCCTAAGCTCTCTTAGCTGAGACAACGAGGGGCGTCGGAAGCGATTCCGGCGCCCTTTTTTATTTTCAGTCGAGCAGCTCGTAAGCCGGAAGCGTCAGAAATTCGACGAGGTCGTCGGCGACGATTATGTTGTGAATTAGCCGCGCGGCTTCGGCAATGTTGGGTACCTCGGCGAGCAGGCCGACCTCCTCGTCGAACCATTGCTCGAATAGGTCGAGGGTGAAGCTGCGGCCGTCATCCAGCGGCGCTTCATACCTCAGCCATTGCCATAGCTGAGTCCGGCAGATCTCCGCCGTCGCTGCGTCCTCCATGAGATTGTAGAGCGGCACGGCGCCCTTCCCGCCCAACCACGCGGCGAGATACTGGACGCCGACCCGGATGTTCGCGCGCGCGCCGGTTTCGGTCCGCGCACCCTCGTGGAGTTGCAGCATTTCGTCGCGACCGGGAACGTGCTCCGGCATCTTGGTTAGCTGGTTGGGCCCGTCCATCGCCTCGAACGCCTGCATTGCGACGGGCACCAGCCCGGGATGCGCGACCCAGGTGCCGTCATGCCCGTTGGTCACTTCGCGCAGCTTGTCGGCGCGCACCTCGGCGAAGGCTTTGTCATTCGCCGCCTCGTCGCCCTTCACCGGGATGAAGGCCGACATTCCACCCATCGCGAAGGCGCCGCGCCGGTGGCAGGTCGAGACCAGCCGCAGTGAATAAGCGGCGAGGAACGCCTTGTTCATGGTCATCAGCGACCGGTCGGGGGTCAGCCGATCGGGGCTGCGGCCGAGGCGCTTGATGTAGGAGAAGATGTAGTCCCAGCGGCCGCAGTTGAGCCCGACGATATTCTCTTTCAGAGCATAGAGAATTTCGTCCATCTCGAACGCCGCCGGCAGCGTTTCGATCAGCACCGTCGCCTTGATCGTCCCGCGCTCGAGCCGCAGCTTATTCTCGGCATAAGCGAAGACGTCGCTCCACAGCGCGGCCTCATGCCGGCTCTCGAGCTTGGGAAGATAGAAATATGGCCCTGAGCCGCGAGTAAGCGCCGGACGGGCGTTGTTCCAGACGTAGATGGCGAAATCGAACAGCGATCCCGAGACAACCTCGCCGCCGACGGTCACATGATCTTCCGGCAAATGCCAGCCGCGCGGGCGGACCATCAACACCGCGGGATTGTCGCCGATCGCATAATGCTTGCCGCTGTCCGGATCGATGTAGTTGAGGCGGTTCAGCCAGTAGTTGCGCAGGTTCACCTGGCCCTGGACCAGCTCCTCCCAGGTCGGGCTGGTCGCGTCCTCGAAGTCGGCCATGAACACTTTCGCGCCGCTGTTCAGCGCATTGATCAGCATCTTGGCATTGGTGGGGCCGGTGATCTCGACGCGGCGGTCCTGCAGGTCCTGTGGGATTGCGCCGACCGTCCACTCCGCCTCACGGATCTCGCGCGTGTCCTCGGGAAAGTCGGGGAGCTCGCCCGAATCGAACCGCGCCTGCCGCTCCATCCTATTGTCGAGCAGTCCGAGCCGGCGCCGGTCGAATCGTTCATGAAGCTCCGCAAGGAAGTCGAGCGTGCCTTCGGTCAGGACTTCGTCCCATCCGCGAATGCTCGACGGCTCCGCCACGATGCGGGGGTGATCGATCACATGGTCCACGCGAGCGCTCTTAGGGCGCGACCGGTTCCCGTTCCAGAGCCGCCCGATCCCAATGCGCCAGATCGGCCGCGGCGTCATAGGTCGACTGGAAGAAGTCGAGCAGCATGCGGTCGGGATCGCCGCTCGCGCGCACCTGCTCATACGGGAGCACGAATTCGCCGTAGGTCTCGTCGAAGCGGCCAGCGCTAGGCGTCCACGCGCGGAAACCTTCCGGCGCGGGATAGACATAACTGTAGAAAAAGGGCTCGGCAGCAATCGCCCCTCCGGCCCAGAACCCGGCGCTCGAGACTTCGTCGCTATAGGCTTCACGCGTGATCCGATCCGGAAGCCCTGGAACACCGCCGGGATGCTGCGGCGCCTTCCGGCCCGAGAAGCGGCTGACGGCCAGGTCGAAGCTGCCCCACCAGAAATGGACCGGGCTCGCCTTCCCCGCGAATGCAGCACGGAAACGCGCAAACACCGGAAGCATGGCGGCAAGCGCTGCTCGGAACCGCTCCGCCGAATCGCGGTCGTAGTCACGCGATCTCTTATCTTCAGAGAACGGCACCGCGTCGGGTAGCTCGTTGGGTGTGCCGTTGAAGATCGACGGCAACCCGTGCAGGTCGAGCAAATCGACGAGCCGCCGGTGAAGCGCGGCGATGCTTCCGGCGTTGAGGGGAAGTTCCTCGCGCCCGCCGTCGCTGATCCACAGCACGATTGCGTGGCGGCAGAGGTCGAGCGTCAGGGTGAAGGTGCGTTCGCCGCTCGCCTCCGTCGGCATGATCCCGAGTCCGCGGGCGTTCGGCTGCAGTGCCGCGTGCCAGCCGTGGTTCATCCATGGGGCATGCGCGACACGGATCTTCCCGAGCATCTGCGCGGCGAGATGCAGGACTGCGAGAGTCTC
>DASUCP010000243.1:0-2193 GCA_036275975.1 Sphingomicrobium sp. | reverse complement strand
ATCTCGGATGATACGGGCGTGACCTATCACATCGACAGGATCGTGCGACACGCCGGCTACGACGAGAATTCGGGCGTCAACGACATCGAGCTCGTCCATTTCGTCGCCGACGCGGAGACTAAGCGCGAGCGGCCCGTCCGTCCCATCTCCACGATCCGGCTCTACGGCACGAAGGCTTCCGATCGCGCGATTGGGCTTGGCGTTCCGGTGACCGTCACCGGCTGGGGACAGCTGACCGAGCGGCAAAAAGAGCATTACTCGCCCGTGCTGATGTACGGCGACATGCCCACGGTCGACTGCAAGGTCACTCCGGCAACCGACGATTGGTTATGCGCTGGAGAGAAGGGCACCGACTCGTGCAAGGGTGACAGTGGCGGGCCCTTGATCCTGACCTACGGCGAACCCGTGCTCGTCGGTATCGTCAGCTGGGGTAAGGGCTGCGGACGCGCAGGCGAGCCGGGCTATTACATCCGGATCGATCGCAACCACTATCTCGATTGGATCCGACGCGCGATGGCCGCACCGCCATCGGTCAACAGCCTCGGCTAGCGAGTATCGCCGCTCCCGCGAGTATCGCCGCTTCCCCGTGTGTCGCCACTGCCGCGGGTATCGCCGCTTCCACGAGTATCGCCGCTGCCCCTGGTATCGCCGCTGCCGCGAGCGCCGCGCTTGGGTTTCTTCATCGTTGGACCATCCTCATCGATGTCGGTGATCGGCCTGCCTCTGACGACCATGCGAGTCCTCCCTCCAAGCCGACGCAATTGTCTCACGAACGCCCTCGCCGCGATAGCGGCCGCTCAGGCCGCGTTTAAGTGGTTGACGAAGCGAATGAATCTCTGGTCGCGTCGCAGCGTGTCGAGCATGACGTCGGTCGCTGCATAGGTGAGGCCCGAGTCGCCGACCTGCCGCGCTCGGGCGAGCTTCTGCAGCGCTTCATCGCCGCGGCCGAACTGCGCCAGCACCTCGGCCTGCTGATACAAAGCGGCATCGCCGACCTGCGACTGGAGATCCGCGAGGGCCTTCTCGGCCGCCGCACGATCGCCGAGCCGGTTCTGCGCGATCGCAATGCCGGTTAGCCGGAACTCAGCCCCGGGTTCGGCTTCGAACTCCTTCAGCGCGTCCTTCGTCCGGCCGAGACCGAGAAGCGAATTTCCAGCGAGCGAATGCGCAAAGGTCATCTTGGGATTCAGCTGCAGCGCGCGCCGGAGGGGCGGCAGTGCATCGGCATAGCGCCGCGCCGCGTAGGCGACCGATCCCTGTGCCCGGAAAGCCCGCGGATTCAACGGATCGAGCAGCACCGCCCGGTCCACCGCGGCCTTCGCCTCCGCCGGGCGGCCCGCGCGCGAACAGTAGAGTGCATAAAGCAAAGCGATGTCGGCATTGCCGTATCCGAGGCGGTAAGCTCGCTGGTACGACGGCCAGGCCCCCTGGATGTCGAGCTTCCCGGCGAAGATCGCATAAGCGAGAGCGAGGTGCCCTTCGGCAAGATCGGGTGCGAGCGCGATTGCCCGCTGGGCGGCCGCGATCGCTTCCGCATAGAGCGGCTTGAGCTGGTCGGCCGTCGCATGCTCGCCCGCGATGACGGACAGCGACCGGGACCGCGCGGCGTGGGCGAGGGCGAATTTCGGGTCCTCGGCGATTGCCATTTCGAAGTTGGTCAGTGCTGCCCGATCCGTCTGCTCGTCCTTGGCCAGATTGAACTGCGCCCGGCCTTGCAAATAATGTTCGTACGCATCGACGTTGGTCGTCCCGCCCGGCGCCGGCTCCGTTGTCGCAACCTGGACCGACATCGCCTGGGCGACGGTCCGAGCGATATCGCTCTGTACCGCGAAGATGTCGGTGAGCTGCCGGTCGATGCTTTCCGACCAGCGCGAAAAGCCGGTGTGGCCATCGACAAGGTCGGTCGAGATGCGGGCGACATCGCCCGACCGCTGGACGGAGCCTGACAGGAGATAGCTGACGCCCAAAGTGGCGGCGACCTTCTTCACGTCGTCGCCTTCGTCGTTGGCCTTTTCCGACGAGGTTCCGGCGAGAACCCGCAGCGCGTCGATTCGGGTGAGGGCGCTGCGGATCTCCTCCGTCAGGCCATCGGCGAAATAGTCCTGCGTCTTGTCTCCGCTGAGATTGCGGAACGGAAGGACCGCAATGCTCAGCGGCGCGGCGCGACTGCCGAATCCTCGATCCCAGGCGAAC
>DASUCP010000242.1:0-4361 GCA_036275975.1 Sphingomicrobium sp. | reverse complement strand
AAACGTCGGCCCTCGCGAAGGCGGGTCGATCACGGCAGCGCAGTTCATCCAGCGCTTCATCGAGAACGGCCTCAAGTGGGCGCACGTCGACATGGCCGGCAAGGCCTGGTCGGACAAGCCGAGCTCGACCTACGAAAAAGGCGCGACGGGTTTCGGGGTCCGCCTGCTCGATCAGTTCGTCGCGGATACGCTGGAGAAGTAGCACCCCGGCAAAGGCCGGGGCCCAGTCCCAAAAAGGGCCTGGGCTCCTGCCTGCGCAGGAGCACAGTCATGCAGGTCGATTTCTATCAGCTGGCAGGAACTCCTGCGGAGCAGGTCATCACCAGCCTGGCGCAAAAGGTGCTAGCCGCGGATGGTCGGCTGCTGGTCGTCGCCGAAGACGAGCCGTTCCTGGCCAAGCTCGACCGGATGCTATGGGACCAAGGTCCCTCCAGCTTCATTCCGCATGGCCTAGCCGGTGGCTCGGACGATGCGCGCCAGCCAGTACTTCTTTCGACGAGTCCCGACGCACCGAACCAGGCGCGCAACATGTTGATCGCAGACGGCACGTGGCGCGAGGCGGCGCTGACTTACGACCGCAGCTTCTACCTCTTCGACAATTCGACGCTCGAAGGCGCGCGGCTGGCGTGGAAGCTGCTCGCCGGTCGGGAGGGCATCGAGCGCCGCTACTGGGCCCAGGTCGACGGCCGCTGGAAGCAACAGGCGTGAGGCTTGCGGGCGAGGCGCGGCGCGGCTAGGCGCTCGCGCAACTTCCAACTCCCCAGAACACAGGAGACCGCCCGGTCATGGCCGTGACGCGCACCTTTTCGATCATCAAGCCCGACGCAACCCGCCGCAACCTTACCGGCGCAATCACGAAGATGCTGGAGGAGGCCGGCCTCCGGGTCATCGCGTCCAAGCGCCTCCGGATGAGCCGCGACCAGGCGGAAGGTTTCTACGCTGTCCACAAGGAGCGGCCGTTCTACAACGACCTCTGCACGTTCATGACCTCCGGCCCGGTGGTCGTTCAGGTCCTCGAGGGCGAGGACGCCGTGAAGCGCAACCGCGACGTCATGGGCGCGACGAACCCCGCCGACGCCGCCGAGGGCACGATCCGCAAGAGCTACGCCGAATCGATCGAGGCCAATTCGGTCCACGGCTCCGACAGCGACGAGAACGCCAAGATCGAGATCGACTTCTTCTTCAAGCCCGAAGAGATCGTCGGCTAAAGCAGAGGACTGACCGTCGCGAGCAGGTTCTGCCAGAGGCGGAGGATGATTCCGTAACGCGCGACATCGTCGCGCATCACCCGGTCGCATTGAGCAAGATATTCGTCCTGCCGCGCGCGCAGTTCGCCCGCGAAAGCACGGTCGTCGAACAGGATATTGTTTTCGAAATTGAGCTCGAAGCTGCGCCGGTCGAGATTGGCGCTGCCAATAAGGCCGATGCAGCGGTCGACGACCATCGTCTTGGCGTGGAGCAGGCCAGGGCGGAACTCGTAGATCTCCACCCCGGCGTCGATCAGGTCCTTGTAATAGCTGCGGCTCGCCGCGGCGACGATGCGGCTGTCGTTGCGCTTGGGGAAGAGCATGATTGTTCGCACACCGCGCCGCCCCGCCGAGGTGAGCGCGAACAGCAGCTGCTCGTCCGGGATGAAATAGGGCGTGGTCACCACCAGCTCTTCGCGCGCCGAGTGGATGAGTTCGGAAAAGCATGCGGGCATGGCATCGAATTCCGCGGTGGGTCCTGTGCCTAAGACCTGAGCGACGATCTCACCTTGTTGGCCCGGAGTCGATGCCGACAAAAGTGCGCTGATGTCGTCGCCGCCCTCAGCGATCCAGTCCGAGACGAAAAGATATTGGCAATGGGCTGCGACCGGTCCCTCCCACCGGCTCATCACGTCTACCCACGGCGCGTAGCGCGCCTTGATCCGGAACTCGGGGTCTGCGGCGTTCTGGCTGCCGCACCAGGCGATCCCGTTGTCGACGATCAGGTGCTTGCGGTGATTGCGCAGGTCGACCCGGCCGCGGATCGCGGTCCACAGCGGATTGCCCACAGGCAGGGCGACGCGGGCCCTGCAGCCGGCTTCCTGCAGATCTTTCCAGTGATCGGAGCGGATCAACAGTCGCGAACCCAGCGCATCGGCAAGCAGCCGGACCTGTACTCCGCGCTCCGCCGCCCGGATGAACGCGTCCTTGAGCTTCAGGCCGTTATTGTCGGCGAGCCAGATGTAGAAGCAGCCGTGGATCGTCTCGCGCGCCGCGTCGATGTCCGCGACCATTTCGTCGATGGCTGCATTGCTGTCCGCCGCCAGATGCGCGCTATTCTCGCAGGTGGGGTCGAGCTTGTTGACGGTGCGAGCCAGCGCGAACGGCGACCAATGCGCTCCGCCGACCTTCTCGTCGGTGCAGTCGTAATTGCCTGACGGACGATGGAGTCGCGCGTTGATCTCCCGCCCGCGAGTCCTTCGTGGGCCACTGATGCGCGCTTCACCGAGCAGAAGATAAAAAATGACGCCAGCAATCGGCAACGCGAAGATCGCAATGATCCATGCGAGCCGCGATGCGGGTTCGCGGTGAGGCCGAAGAAGCGCTCGGGCCGCGGTTGCAGCATCGACCGCGAAAATCGTCGCCCAGCTGACCGCCTCCCAATCCATGATCAGCAATGCCGCACATTGCGGCGCTCGTGTCCAGCGTCAGGCGCGGCTGATGCTCACAAGATGAAGCGAGCGGCCGCCGAACAGTCCGCCCCCTTTCCACATGTACCGCAGGATGTAGGTGCCGGTTGCGCGCCGATCCTTGCCCATCTCCACGTAGTGCGCATCGATCCGCACGCGCGCGCTCAGCGTGCGATCCTTGGGATCGCTATCGTGGCCCTTAAGCGCCGACTGCACGTCGCTAGCGCTGAGCTCACCGTCGCTTCCGACGGAGATTGGCGACGCGCCGGGTATCGTGACAATCAGAGACTCTAGCGCATGCGTCGATTCGACCGGGCTGATCTCGAGCCTTTCGCCGTCGTCTTCGCGCCTTCCCCGAAGCGTGAGCGGGATTGGCTGGCGCTGTTCGAGAACGCGTTCAGTCTTGTCGGGCGCGTTGCTGCTTTTCCAGCTGATCCATACGCCGAGCGCGGAGACGATCAGTGCGGCGAGCGCGATCAGCTCGCCGATGGTGATCCAGCGGCGCCGCTGGCGCTCCGATTCGGATTCGCTCATCGCCCACCAGCTTCCAGCAGGCGCTTCGGTGCGGCAAGCTCCCAGCTCCCGGCGATTCGGTCGCCGACAAGGTCCCAGTCGATGTCGTCACCGGCGAGATTGATCGAGATCCAGCTCGGCAGGTACGCGGGCTTGGAATAAGTCTCGGGATCCGCCTCCAGCAGGATCGCCTGCTCATCGAGGCTGCTGATCCGCACGCACACTACCGTCTTGCCGTCGCCATGATGGTTGTCGCGGAACTGCGCGAACTGCTTGCCCGCCACGAAAAAGGTCGGCTGCCCATGCGACACGCGTTCCTCGGTTTCGGGCAGCTCCAGCGCGGCTTCGCGCACTCTGGTCAGGGGATCGGTCATCTCAGCACGAACTCGTTCAAGACCTTCGGATATAATGTGTGTTCCGCCACGAGCACGCGTCGCTCGAGTGTTTCGGGCGTGTCGCCGCTCTCTATTGCGACTTCCGCCTGGCCGAGCACGTCTCCGGCATCGAGCTCTTCGGTGACGATGTGCACGGAGCAACCGCCGACCACATCGCCTGCTTCGATCGCTCGCGCGTGGGTGTCGAGGCCGCGGTATTTGGGAAGGAGGGAGGGGTGGATGTTGACGATCCGGCCGGCCCATTTCTCGACGAACCAGGGCGAGAGGATCCTCATGAAGCCTGCGAGTGCGATTGTGCCCGCGCCGGCATCTTCCAGCGCGGCGCTCAACGTGCGGTCGTAATCCTCCTTGTCGGTTCCCTTGCTTTCCAGTGACCAGGTCCGGAGACCGCGCGCGTTCGCCCATTCGACGCCCTGAGCATGCGGCTTATTGGAGGCGACGAGCACGACCTCGTAGTTCTTCGCCCGCTCAACGAGGGCTCGCATGTTGCTCCCGCGGCCCGAAATCAGGATCGCGACACGTTTCGGATCACGCATTGTGCGTCGCGGACCAATCCTTCGGTGAATTCCAGGTGCCTGCTGACCCCGACACGGTGCAGCCGCGCTGTCCCTCTTCCACCCGGCCGATCTCGAAAACGGTCTCGGCGGCGCCTTCGAGAAGCTGCGAGACGCGGTCAGCATGCTCAGGTACGACGATCACCACCATGCCGACGCCGCAGTTGAAGGTTCGGGACATGTCTTCGGGCGCAATGTTCCCGCCGTCCTGGAGGAGCGAAAAAATTGCCGGCAATTCCCACC
>DASUCP010000241.1:0-4239 GCA_036275975.1 Sphingomicrobium sp. | reverse complement strand
GGTTTGAAGCCCTATTCGGAATGGCGCGGACCGATACGCACGAAGCCGCAGCTGATCGCCGCCATCAACGACAAGCTTCAGACATTCCCGGGGATCACCTTCAACTACACTCAGCCAGCTGAGGACGCGGTCGACGAGGCCGAGACGGGGTTGAAGAGCGCCTTGGCCGTCAAGGTCTTCGGATCCGATCTCAACGTGCTCGAGGCGAAGGGCAAGGCGATCAAGCAGGTGCTGGAGCACGTGCGCGGCATCAAGGACGTGACTCTGGTTCAGGAGCTTGGACAGCCGAGCCTCTCGATCAAGATCGATCGGCCGAAGATCGCGCGCTACGGAATCAACGTCGATGACATCAACGGCCTGATCCAGACCGCCATCGGTGGGGATGTCGCCACTCAGGTCGTCCAGCAGGAGAAGGAGTTCGACCTCCTCGTCCGACTGGAAGGCAAATACCGGAACGACCCGGTCGCGATCGGAAACATCCTCGTTGCGACGCCTGACGGCCAGCACATTCCATTGAAGGAGCTTGCCGACATCTCCGTCACCAACGGCGCATCCTTCATCTACCGCGAGAACAACAGCCGCTTCATCGGAGTCCAGTTCTCGGTCGAGGGGCGCGACCTCGCGAGCGCTGTCGAGGACGCGATGGTGCAGGTGTCGCAGAAGGTGCAGCTGCCGCAGGGCTACCGCGCGGACTGGGGCGGCGAGTATAGCGAGTATACCGCGTCGCGCGCGCAGCTCGCCGCGATCGTGCCGCTGACGCTGCTTCTGATCTTCCTGCTGCTGTTCTTCCTCTATCGGAACTTCAAGTTCCCAGCGATCGCACTCGCCGGCGTGCTGATGTCCGCGCCGGTCGGCGGCATTTTGGCGCTATGGCTTACTGGAACGCCCTTTTCAGTTTCATCGGGGATTGGCTTCCTCGCCCTATTCGGAGTCTCGGTTCAGACCGCGCTCGTCTACATTTCCTACGTCAACGAGCTGCGGCTCGGCGGAACGCCGCTGGTCGAAGCCATACGCGAAGGCGCAATCCTGAGGCTCCGGCCGATCATGATGACCGCGCTCGTCGCCGCGCTCGGCCTGCTCCCCGCGGCATTGGCGACGGGCGTAGGGACCGACACTCAGCGGCCGTTCGCAGTCGTGATCGTCGGCGGGCTGGTGACCTGCCTGGTGATCATCGTGTTCCTGATGCCGGCGCTCTACACGATGGTCGCGCGCGAGGGCGACCGCCTCGAGGTTTAAGCGTCGATAAGAAGGCGTGTGCGGGTGCGGCGGCCGGGAAGAACCAACCGCGCGCTATCCGGCGCATCGGCTTCCGCTTCGTCCATGCGGCGCCAGCCGTCGCGGCCAAGCCGCTCGAGGGGGCGGAAGCTGGTCTTGTAGGCCATGCGGGTCGAGCCTTCGACCCAATAGCCGAGATAGACGTAGGGCAGGTTCGCTCGCGCGGCGCGGATGATGTGGTCGAGGATAATGTAAGTGCCGAGGCCCTTGCGCGACTCCGGCCCGACGTCGAAGAAGCTGTAGATCATCGACAGGCCGTCGCTCTGCTGGTCGCTGAGGCAGGCGCCGACCAGCTTGCCGGGGCGACCGTTCTCGGATGGCTCACGATATTCGACCACGTACGTGCGGACCGGTGTCTGCTCGACCATGTCGGCGAAATCGCTCTCGTCCATTTCGGCCATTCCGCCACCGGGATGCCGGGTAGCGAGATAGCGGCGGAGGAGCTGGTACTGCTCTTCGGTCGTCCACGGCTTGCACGCGCTGACCTCGAGGTCTGCGTGGCGCCGCAGCAGCTTGCGCTGAGTGGAGTTCGGCTCGAACTCGTTCGCGAGCACGCGCACCGAAATACAGGCGGAGCAATCGATGCAGCTTGGACGGTAGGCGACCGACTGGCTCCGGCGGAAGCCGATGCGTCCGAGAGCCTCGTTGAGCTCGCTCGCGTGGCGGCCTGAAAGTTCGGTGAAGACCTTCCGCTCCACCTTGCCCGGGAGGTACGGACAGGGGCTCGGGTTCGTGACGAAAAACTTGGGAAAGCGAAATGGTGCGCTCACCCGAAACGCCTCCAAATGGTTACACAGCCGTTTATGCGACTGGTAAACGCGGATGAAAAGAGTTCGGGGGCCTCAATTTCGATGGAATCCAGGCACTGTCCCGCCGAGAGACAGGAATTCTTTGACAATCAGTCGAGCTGAGCCCGCTCCACGCGGAATCCGGCGGCTTCGAGTCGCTTCACGACATCGTCGATCGACTCGGGGTCGCGGGCCTCGCATTCAACCTCGATCATCGTGTCCTTGGCTGGCAACTGCGTGAAGATGCGGCTGTGGTTGACCTCGATGACGTTGACCCCCGCTTCGAAGACCTTGGCGGTGATCGCGGCGAGCGCGCCTGGCTGATCGTGGGCGGCCACGTGAAGCCGAGCGATGCGGCCCTGGCGCACAAGGTCGCGCACGAGCACGTTGGCAAGAAGATGCGTATCGATATTCCCACCGCAGAGCAGGGTTGCGACCTTCTTGCCCTTGTAACGCTCGGGCTCTGACAGCATCGCGGCCAGACCCGCTGCGCCAGCGCCTTCCACGACCGTCTTTTCGATTCCGACGAGCATGGACACCGCGCGCTCGAGATCGCGCTCGGAGACGAGTACGACGTCGTTCGCATATTCTTTGAGGATGCGCGACGTCAGCTCGCCGGGCTGCTTGACTGCGATGCCTTCCGCCAGAGTGTCTCCGCCGAGCGGCATCTGGCAGTTCTGGATTGCGCATTTCATCGACGGATAGAGCTCGGCCTCGACGCCAATCAGCTCAATGTCCGGCTTCACCGAGCGCGCGGCGATGGAGACGCCTGACATCAGTCCCCCGCCGCCGATTGGGACGATAATAGTGTCGAGATCGGGCGCATCCTCAAGCATCTCGAGGCCAGCGGTCCCAGCGCCAGCGATGATCTGCGGGTCGTCGAACGCGTGAATGAAGACGTAGCCGTTCTCGAGCGCGAGCTCGCGCGCCTTGGCAAAGGCGTCGTCGACGATGTTGCCGAAAAGGACGACCTTGGCGCCGTGGCCGGCGGTCTGGGTCACCTTCACCGTCGGAGTCGATTCCGGCATGACGATCGTCGCTGGGATGCCTAGGCGCTTCGCGTGGTAGGCGACGGCCTGCGCGTGATTGCCTGCCGACGCAGCGATGACACCTCGCGCGCGCTCCTCCGGCGTGAGCTGAAGCAATTTGTTGAGCGCCCCGCGTTCCTTGTAGGCGGCGGTAAACTGCAAATTCTCGAACTTGAGCCAGACTTCTGCGCCGAGAATCTCGGACAAGGTTCGGCTGACGAGCATGGGCGTACGGATGACCGAGCCCTTGATACGCTCCGCGGCTGCGCGGATGTCTTCGACAGTCGGTGGTTGCATCATCGGTGCGCGGCGTAGCCCTTCACCGCACGCGTAACAATGCTAAGCCACCGCACATGAAACGACCGATCCTGCTCGCGCTCACCGCGACTTTGCTTTCCTCGCCTGCGCTTGCCGACACTTTGTTCGACTATGTCAACGGAGTGCAGGCGGATGCCACCGGCCAGATCGAGCATTTTAACGCGATCCTCGTCGGCGACGATGGCAAGGTGATCAAGCTCATTCATCCAGGCGAGCCACGACCGAAAGCGGCCGTGACGATCAATGAACAAGAGCGCACGATGCTGCCCGGGTTCATCGATGCGCACGGGCACGTGATCGAGCTCGGAGAGCACGCGCTTCAGCTCGACCTCGTCGGGACCTCATCGCTTGCGGATTTGCAGCAGCGGCTGCGCGCCTACGCGGCGACACATCCGAATTCGAAATGGATCCTCGGGGCGGGCTGGAACCAGGAGCTCTGGCCCGACAAGAAGTTTCCGACCGCGGCCGATCTCGAGGCAGTCGTCAGCGATCGTCCCGTCGTGCTCAATCGCGTCGACGGCCATGCTCTCGTCGCGAACAGCGCGGCGATGCGCGCGGCGGGAGTGACCGCTCAAACCCCGAGCCCGGCAGGCGGGCGTATCGAGAACGGGCTGTTCGTCGACAATGCTAAGGAGCTCATCAACAAGGCCGTTCCGGCCCCCTCGGCCGCTGAGCTGGATGAGGCCTTCTCCAAAGCCCAGGACATCCTTCTCGGCTTCGGGGTGACCGGCGTGGGCTCGATGAGCACGGCCTTCGGAGACTGGGAATCGATGAAGCGCGCCGGAGACGCCGGGCAGCTGAGCGTCCGCTTCATGGTCTATGCCGACGAG
>DASUCP010000240.1:0-5720 GCA_036275975.1 Sphingomicrobium sp. | reverse complement strand
CAGGGCTCGGCGTTCGCTATTATTCGAGCTTTGGCCCGATCCGCGTCGATGTCGGCGTTCCCCTCAATCGTCAGAAGGGCGACGGGCCGTTCGCGGTCACCGTGTCGCTCGGGCAGGCCTTCTGATGAGCGAGATCGTCGCCACCGGAGGAAGCGAGCCGCCGAGAGTGCGGCTTCGCGACGATTGGGCGCGGCGGCTGCTCAATGAGCTGTTCGCTTTGTTCGTCGCGCTGCTGTTCCTCGTCGCGGTGCTGCTGGTGCTGCTCGACAGCGCCCCTGGCCACCGCTTCATCGTCGACCAGATCGGCAAGCTGGAGACGGCTTCGGGACTCCGCATCCGTATCGGCCGGATCGACGGTTCGATCTTCGGCAAGTCCCAGTTGAGAAACGTCAGCATCGCCGACCAGAACGGCGTGTTCCTGACGTCGCCGAACATCAAGCTCGACTGGGTCCCAGGCGCGTGGCTCGCGAACAAGCTCCACGTCGACAGCGTGACAGCCGAGCGCGTCACGCTCATCCGTCTGCCCAAGCTCAAGCCGAGCACCAAGAAGGGACCGATCCTCCCGGGCTTCGACATCCATATCGGCGAGCTTCGGATCGACCGCCTCGACGTGGGGCGCGAGGTCGGCGGCGTGCCGCGGAGCGGGCGCGTGTGGGGCAAGGCCGACGTCCACTCCGGTCGCGCACTGGTCGAGCTGCAGGCCCTGATGAACAATGGCGGGGACCGGGTCACTTTCCACCTCGACGCCGAGCCGGATCGCAACAAGTTCGATGTCGCGGCGCGGGTGAATTCCCCCGCGAACGGGCTCGTCCCGGCGATTATCGGAACTCAGCGAGCCATCGACCTGACGATCGGCGGCAAGGGCAGCTGGACGCGCTGGCGCGGAAACGCGGCGCTCGACCTTTCCGGACGTCCAACGGCGCGCCTCGCGCTCGGGGTCGATCAGGGCCGGTACCGTCTCCAGGGCCAATGGCGGCCGGCGCCGTTTCTGACTGGCAAGCTGCAGCGGCTGACGGTCCCAGTCGTCACGATCCGCGCCGACGGAACGTTGAAGGACCGCATCCTCGACGGCGAGCTGCTCGCCGCCACGCCGGAACTCCACGCGGTTGCGAAGGGCAAGGTGGACCTTGCGAATAACCGCTTCACCGGCATGCGCCTCGGCATCGACCTGGTGAAGCCGACCGCGCTGTTCCCGAACATGACAGGGAAGAACGTACGGATGGTGTGGACGCTCGATGGGCCGTTCTCGACCGCCGATTATTCTTACCGGCTCACCTCGCAATACGTCCAGTTCGACACCACCGGGTTCATCGGCTTGCACGCGGAGGGCCGGGGAAGGCTCACGCCCTGGCCGATGCGCGTGCCGATCCGGCTTGCGGCCAAGGCGATCACCGGCGTCGGCGACGTAGCCGGAGCGATGCTCGCCAATCCAAAGATCGAAGGCTGGCTCAGTCTCACCCCCAAGCTGGTGCGGGGCGACAACCTCCGGCTCACCAGCGCGAAGTGGACCGGCAAGCTGTCGCTCCTGATCGATCTGGTGACAGGCCGCTTTCAGGTGCTGCTCTCGGGCGCGATGCAGCGCTACCTAATCCCCGGCGTCGGCATCGTCGATGTGATGACCGACTTGAAGGTGGTGCCTGGGCCGAACGGGCACGGCAGCCATGTCATCGGGACCGCCAAGGCGTGGGTCCGCCGTCTCGACAACAGCTTCTTCCGCGAGCTGACCGGCGGGCTCCCGTCGCTCACCACCAACCTCGAACGCGGCAATGACGGCATCGTCCATTTCACCAACCTGCAGCTCTATTCGCCCAAGCTCAGGCTGTCGGGCGCGGGCGAGCGGTTCAAGGACGGCACCTTCCACATCGTCGCGTCGGGGCGGCAGGCGAAATACGGACCCGTCCGGATCACCCTCGACGGCCATATCGAGCGGCCGAAGCTGCAGATCTTCCTGCCGAGCCCGAACGAGACGCTCGGCCTAAAGGACGTGCACCTCGCGCTCGATCCGATCGCCGCGGGCTACAATTACAAGGCGAATGGCGGCTCGCGGCTCGGACCTTTTACGAGCGCCGGCCAGATACTGCTTCCGAAGGACGGCACCACCACCATCGCCATCGCCTCGCTCGACGCGGGTGGCGCCCATGCGAGCGGCGACCTCCGCTCCGATCCCGGCGGTTTCACGGGGCGGTTGATCCTCGCGAAAGGTACACTCGGGGGCACGCTCGACTTCTCGCCTGCATCTGGGGCGCAGCGAATCGACGTTCATCTGACGGCGAACAATGCGAACTTTCCCGGCGCCTTTTCAGTGGTGAGCGGGCGCGCGGACGGAATCATCATCCTCGCGGACGAGCGCACCACGATCGACGGAGTTGTTGACGCGCATGGCATTCAGGCGACCGGAATCACGCTCGCGCGGCTCACCGCCAACGCCAAACTCGTCAACGGCAGCGGCCAGGTTCGCGCGGCTTTCGCGGGAACGCGCGGCGCGAACTTCGCCTTTTCGACGCTTGCGGACGTATCACCCAATACGATCCGGCTGACCGGAAGCGGCCGCATCGAGCGTCAGCCGCTGGTGCTGAACCAGGCCGCGGTCCTCACCCGATCTGGCGACGGATGGGCGCTCGCACCGACCAACCTTAGTTTTGCAGGAGGCACTGCGACCGTCTCCGGGCGCAGCGGCTCGGCTCCCGAAGTGCATGCGCAGGTCGCGGCCATGCCGCTGGAGGTGCTCGACATTATCTGGCCCAACCTAGACCTCTCGGGGTCCGCGAGCGGCCATCTCGATTACGCGTGGAAGTCGAACCGCAACGGACGGCTCGATCTCAAGGTGCGGGGGCTCAGCCATGCGGGCCTGGTCCTCGCGTCCAAGCCCGTCGACATCGGGATCGCGGCGATCGTCAACGGCAACCAGGCCGCGCTTCGGGCCGTGGCCGCAAGCGACGGAGCGATCGTCGGCCGAGCGCAGGCGCGGTTTGCCCCAATGGGGGGCGGGCCGCTGATGGCCGAGCTCCTGAACGCGCCGCTGTTTGCGCAGCTGCGCTACACCGGACCCGCCGACACCTTGTGGCGCCTCACGGGTAGCGAAGTGATCGACATGTCGGGCCCGCTTGCGGTCGGCGCGGACATCGGCGGACGGCTCGCCAACCCTGTGATCCATGGGTCGCTCAGGACGCAGAACGCCCGCCTCGAAAGCGCGGTGACCGGAATGGTGATCGACGGCGTCAACAGCGAAGCCCGCTTCTCCGGTCCCCAGCTAATCTTCAACCAGATTTCGGGGCGGACGAGCGGCGGCGGCACTGTGAACGGAAACGGCTCCGTGACCTTCTCAGGCGGCAAGACCTTCCTCAACCTGTCCTTCAACGCGGACCAGGCGCTGCTCCTGAACCGAGACGACGTCGCGGCGCGAGTGACCGGGCCGCTGCAGCTCCACTCCGATGCCAACGGCGGCCTCATTTCCGGCAACCTCAAGCTCAACAAGGGCCGCTTCCAGCTCGGGCGGGCGAGCGCCGCGGCGGCCGTGCCGCAGCTCAACGTCCGCGAAAGCGGTCTCGCTCCGGAGGACGTGATCGAGGTTGCGAACCTCCATCCGTGGAAGCTCGACCTCAAGCTGGCAGGCGGCAATTTGCAGGTCGAAGGGCTGGGGATCAGCAGCCGCTGGACCACGAACCTCCAGATCGGCGGCCTCGCCGACGCTCCACGCTTCACCGGCCGCGCCGACCTGGTACAAGGCAATTACGATTTCGCGGGCCGCAACTTCCGGCTCGATCGCGGTGTCATCCGGTTCCTCGGCGAAAGCCCGCCCAACCCGATGCTCGACATCCACGCCCAGGCGCAGGTGCAGGGGCTGGATGCGAGCGTCATCGTGGGGGGGACGGGCCTCAAGCCGGAAATCACCTTCGCGAGCTCGCCGCCTCTGCCGCAGGACGAGCTGCTTTCACGCATCCTCTTCGGAACGTCGATCACCAACCTGTCGGCGCCCGAAGCCTTGCAGCTCGCTTCGGCGGTGGCAGCGCTGCGATCCGGCTCCGGCAGCCTCGATCCGATCAATGCCCTTCGCCGCGCGGTCGGCCTCGATCGCCTGCGCATCGTCCCCGCGGATGTCGCCACCGGACAAAAGACGGCGATCGCGGCCGGCAAATATATCCGGCACAAATTGTTCGTCGAAGTCGTGACGGACGGCCAGGGCTATTCCGCGACCAACGTCGAATATCAGATGACCCGCTGGCTCTCGGTGCTCTCCACTGTTTCGACGATCGGCCGGGCAAGCGCGAGCGTCCGGGTCAGCAAGGATTATTGAACTAATGCGTAGCTCGGCGAGGGCGCCGTGTCGCCGCGCGAGAGCCGGCGGTTACTGGGAATGACAAAGCGCGCCGAAGTTGCCTTAGCTGTAGCTGACCACCGGGAGGGGGCGACCAGTCAATGATAGGCGAAATCGATCTGCAAAAGCTGCTTGGCGGCATGGATCCGACACTGGATGAAGTGGCGTTCGCCTTTGCCACCGTGCGGTCAATTCAGGATGTTCCGGCATCTGTCAGGATCATTGGAAGTTTCAATGAAGATGAGGGTGTGACCATCATCGCGCCTTCGGACCAGATTGGGCCGACCGGACTTACCCAAAGCGGGCCATTTGCAAAGATCAGCCTTCGCATTCACTCATCGCTCGCTGCCGTCGGACTTACCGCGACGATTGCGACGTCGCTGGCACAAGCGGGAATTAGCGCCAACATTGTTGCCGGCTTCTTCCATGATCACATCTTTGTGCCTTGGGACGATCGGCAAGTTGCGCTTCACATTCTAAGTGGCCTTGGAACCGAACAAGCGTAGCGTTTCGGTCCGTTCCCCCGATCATCTGCCAATGCAGCCATTCCGATTAGCTGAGCTGATGCACTCGCTGCCAGTATTGATTGGCGGCTGGCCCGGCATGAAGGCAGGCGTGCAGCGAACGGAGCCGGGCAATTCAGCCCGTTATGTCCGGACCTGGAGGCAAGATGATCAGCTGCGTCGTTGAGTATCAAATCGATCGAAATCGAATAGCTCAGTTTGAGCAGTTTTGCCGTCTTTGGCTGGAGCTCACTCCCAAATTCGGTGGCGTGCACCATGGCTATTTCCTACCCAGCGATGGCAGCAGCGATCGAGCGCTCGCATTGTTCTCGTTCGACAGCCTTGCCGATTACGAGCGTTTCAAGGTGAATGCGGCGACGGACGAACAGGTGATGGCTGCGAATCTGTTGAGAGATACGGATGCAGGCGTAATCCGCTGGGATCGGTCCTTCTTTCGACCGCTCTTGCCCTGATAAATTCCGCTCAGAAATCCAGAGGGGAAATGTCCGCAATGGGTCGAAAGCTGCCATTTGCGGCGCGGCCTATTTTTCGCTGTCCTACAGAGCCTCTCTCATGCCTTAAGCGCCGGCATGCAGTCGTTGGTCGTGTACACTCGCTTCCTTTCCCTTCCGTCGACGATCCGGCAGCGCAGTGGTTCGCGCGCACGCGTAGGCTCGCTGCAATTGCTGCGTTTCGCGCCGTTCGCGCGCATGCGTGAGCGCGCCGCACTGACAACTTTGGCAACTTCGATCACCGGAAGTGCGCCGCAATCCAGTGGCGGCGGCCGGATTGCCACGCTACGCTTGCAATGACGAAGGGGGAGGGGTTCACCGCATGAAAAACTGGAACCGGCGGAAGGCGGTTGTTTCGCGTGAGGAGATGCCGGAGGAGCATCGGCTCCG
>DASUCP010000239.1:0-15064 GCA_036275975.1 Sphingomicrobium sp. | reverse complement strand
GCCTGCTGTCGCTTGACGATCTCACTGACGACCTTGACGATGGTTCGCGCTCGTTGGTCGAGCGCCTTCACCAGCCAGTTGGCGCTCTGCAGGCATTCGCTGAGCCATGCTCGCGACGTCTTGTCCTGCGGCCCCGATTTGAGCTCCTGGTAATAGCGCCGGTTGACCAGCACGCGCGGAAGCGTCGCCTGATTGAGCTCGACCGAATAGCCGCCGCGGGATTTCCGCACGAACACGTCCGGCGTGACCTCCTCGGCCGCGCTGCTTGAAAAGCGGCAGCCCGGCTTGGGGTCGTACGCACGAAGCTCCCGCACCATGTCGGCGAGGTCCTCGTCGTCGACTCCGCAAATGCGCTTGAGATCGGTGGTGCGGCCTTTCGACAGCAGCTCAAGATTGTCGATCAGCCGCGCCATCGCCGGATCGTAGCGGTCGGCGGCCTTGGCCTGCAGCGCAAGACATTCGGCCAGCGATCTCGCGCCGACGCCGGGCGGCTCGAGTGCCTGAACGGCATCGAGCGCTCGTTCGACAAGTCCGAGCGGAGCGCCCGTCAGCTCAGCAATCTGCTCCAGCGGAATGGACAGATATCCCGTTTCATCGAGCGTTTCGGCGATGACCCGCGCGAGATCTCCGACGGCTCCGGAAAGCCCATGCAGCTGGTCTTGCAGATGCTCCGCCAGCGATGCCGGCGCATATTGCAGCCGGTCGAAATCGAAGTCGTCTTCGCTGGGTGCCGATCCGACGACGTCGGCGAAGCTGTCCGTCTCAAGCGCTTGGCTCGTCCAGTCGACATCGAGAGGGCGGTCATCATCGGCCTGCCCCATGATGAGGTCGTCGGCTCCGGGATCCTCCGGAGCTTCGTTGCTGTCCACCTCGTCGCCCGCCAAACCAGCAGCCGGTTGTTCGCTCGCTTCTTCAGATCGCGATTCGAGCAGCGGGTTCTTGGCAAGTTCCTCCGCAATGTAGCTGTCGAGCTCCAGGTTGCTGAGCTGCAGCAGTTTGATCGCCTGGGTCAGCTGGGGCGTCAGAACCAGCTGCTGCGATTGGCGGATGCTTAGTGAGGGCCCCAGGGCCATGACACCAACTCTCGCTACAGCGCGAAGCTCTCGCCGAGGTAGAGGCGCCGGACCTCCTGGTCGGCGACCAGCGCTTCGGGCGTACCGGCGAACAGGACCTGTCCGTCGTAAATGATGCAGGCGCGGTCGACGATGTCGAGCGTCTCGCGAACGTTGTGATCGGTGATGAGCACGCCGATGCCCCGGCTTTTCAGCTCGCGCACCAGCTCGCGGATGTCGGCGATCGATATCGGGTCGATGCCCGCAAACGGTTCGTCGAGCAGCATGATCGAGGGCTCCGCCGCAAGCGCCCGGGCGATCTCGCAACGCCGCCGCTCACCGCCCGAAAGCGCCATGGCCGGCGAATCGCGGAGTGCCATCAGCCCGAATTCGCCAAGCAGCTGCTCGAGCCGCTCGCGGCGCGTGTGACGGTCCGGCTCCGCGACCTCGAGCACGGACAGGATATTCTCCTCGACCGTAAGTCCCCGGAAGATTGAGGTTTCCTGCGGCAGGTAGCCAAGGCCCAGGATCGCGCGGCGGTACATCGGCAGCTCGGTGATGTCCTGCCCGTCGAGGAAGATTCGTCCGCTGTCAGGCTTCACCAGCCCCATTACGGAATAGAAGCAAGTTGTCTTGCCTGCGCCGTTTGGACCCAGCAGTCCGACGACCTCGCCGCCGTGGACGTCGAGCGACACGTCGTGGAGCACGGCCCGTCGATCGTATGACTTGGCGATCGACCGTACTTCCAAGGCGCCGCTAACCTGCGCTTCGCTCGAAGGGCGCGCGAAGGTCGCAGCTTCGTTCACTTGGCGGCTACTTCGACTGCTGTGGCGACTGCTGATGCTGGGGCACCGTGAAATGACCCGTCACCCGGCCGCCTGTCTGATTTACCCCCGGAGGTCCCCCATCGACGACCGCACGTCCCGAATCGAGATCGATGGTCAGGCGAGCGCCGTTCACCTGATTCTGATCGCGCACGAGCTGGACGTTGCCGATCAGTGTGATCAGCTTCCGATCGAGATCGTAGATCCCGAAGTCACCCTTGGCGGTCTCCGAGGGGCTGTGGACGACCACCCCGCCCGCTGCGTCGAGGCGGTTGATCTGGAGATTGTTGGAGCCGCCCGAATAAGCGACGGTCAACCGCTGCGTATCGAGCGTCAGGTCGGCCTGCGTCGCATGGACGTTCCCGGTGAAAACTGCGCGGTCGGCTCGGTCCTGGACCTCGATCCGGTCGGAAGTGACGTCGACCGGGGCATTGGTGTTGTGGCCTTTCAGCGCCGAAGTGGGCTGGGGCTGCTTCACTTGCGCGGTGGCGCCGGCGCTGGCCAGAGCCAACGCACTAGCAAGGATGATGCCAATGGAACGCACGCCCATCATCTGACCGCCCCTTGCACAATTTTCAAGCGAGCACCGCCGTCAAGGGTGACGGTCCGTTCTCCTAAATCGGCGCGGAGATGACCGGCTTGGAACTCGCCCAGGCGCATTTGCCCGGCGACGGGCCCGGCGCTCTGCATCTGCCGCTGATTCAAATCGACCGTGACGTCGCTGGTCGCCAGCCGATACCCGTTCGCTCCGACGACCTTGACTGGCCCGTCGATCGCGACTTTTTTGCTGTCGAGATTGTACCGGCCCTGATTGGCAGCGAGCAGGACGGGGCCCTGCGAAAGATTGAGCCGGGCCATGATCCCGCTAATGTCGACCAGTGGAACGTTGGAGCTCCGCTGGATCGCGTGGTTGGCCACCATCGTGAATTGCTGGCCCTTGTTGTCCGTGCCGACGTACCGCGCCGATTCGACCCGCATCGACGACGACGACTTTTCGACCTTTTTCTTGTCGAGGATGAAGCTGACATCGCTGTGCTTCCCGAGCGGGGCGACGGCGAGGATGGCGATCAGTGCTCCGACCGCGCTCGGGAGTCCGATCTTCGCCCAGCGAACGAGGCGGTCGTGCGCGCTGCCTGGCTCGGCCCACCGGTGCTGCCACCCTCTTTTGGGAGCGTTCGTTGCCACCGCATCAGCCGTCGTGCGCGAAGATGTCCTGCTCGGGCCAGCCGGCGAGATCGAGCAGTGCGCGCGTGGGAATGAATTCGAAGCAGGCTTGGGCGAGCGCGACGCGATCCTCGCGCTTGAGTCGCTCGTCGAGCTTCTCCTTCAGCGCATGGAGGTAGCGGACGTCGCTCGCTGCATAATCGCGCTGCGCATCCGTCAGCTCGTCAGCGCCCCAGTCGCTCGTCTGCTGCTGCTTCGACACGTCGACGTTCAGCAGTTCCTTGATGAGGTCCTTAAGTCCGTGGCGGTCGGTATAGGTGCGCACAAGCCGCGATGCCGTCCGAGTGCAATAGAGCGGTGCGGCCATTATCCCGAGATAGGCCTGCATGATCCCAACATCGAACCGCGCGAAGTGATAGAGCTTTAGCCGCTGAGGATCGGACAGGAGCGCCTTGAGAGTCGGTGCCGAAAAGTCGCTGCGGGAATTGAACTTCACGAGGTGTTCGTCGCCCTTGCCGTCGGAAAGCTGGACGACGCACAGCCGGTCGCGGCCGGGCACCAGCCCCATGGCTTCGGTATCGACTGCGATCGGGCCGTCGGCGAATTTCACGTCTTCCGGCAGATCTTCCTCGTGCAGGTAAACGGCCATTCCAGCTCCATCGACAGGGTTGTGAAAAGCGCTTTAGTCCGGCTCACGCCCCCCTTGCCAGCCCCACGGAATGGCATCTCGAATTTGAGTCACTAGAGCCGGCAATATTTTTCCTGTAATGGCCTGAACCGTGCGTGAGTGGATTCGCGCCATGACCGGTTGCGCCTTTTGGCCCGAGCGCGTTGGTTCTTGAGGGTAGGCGGGCTTAAGTTCGGACGGTTCATGGGTTTCGATAGAGGGCGCAAGGGGGATCGCGGCGGTCGCGGCCGCGACAAGCGCGAAAGTTTCGGCGAAGACAATTTCCAGGACTTCGGCGGTGGTTACCAGGAGCGCGGCGGCTTTGGCGGCCGCGGCGGCTTCGGTGATCGCGGCGGAGGCGGCTATGGCGGTGGCGGCGGCGATCGTGGCGGCGGCTATGGTGGCGGAGGCGGCGGCGGTTTCCGCGGCGGCGGAGGCGGCGGCGGCTTTCGCGGCGGCGGTGGCGGAATGCCTCCGCAGGTCGTCGGCGAAGGCAAGGGTGTCGTCAAATTCTTCAATCCGCAGAAGGGCTTCGGCTTCATCGTTCGTGACGATGGCGGCGAGGACGTGTTCGTGCACATCTCGGCTGTCGAGCAGGCCGGCCTGACGGACCTCGCGGATGGACAGCCGCTCGAGTTCACGCTCGTCGATCGCGGCGGCCGCATTTCGGCGACCAACCTTCGCATCGAAGGTGAGCCGATGGCGGTCGAGCGCGCCGAGCGCGGGCCCCAGCGCCAGCTCACCGGCGAAAAGGCGAGCGGAACGGTCAAGTTCTTCAACGCGATGAAGGGCTTCGGCTTCATCCAGCGCGACGACGGACAGCCGGACGCTTTCGTCCACATCTCGGCGGTCGAGCGTGCGGGCATCCCGACGCTCAACGAAGGCGATCGCCTGGAATTCGAGCTGGAGGTTGATCGCCGCGGCAAATATGCGGCCGTGAACCTGCAGCAAAAGGCCGACTAAGCCTGATTCTTCAAGGGGGCGGAAGGGCCGGTGGAGAAATCCGCCGGCCCTTTTCCTTTGCCTACATCGCGCTCGCGTAGAAGGCAGCGAAATCGGACTTCAGCTGACGTGCAGAGGTTGGGTCAATGTACATCATGTGACCCGCCGGATAGTAAGTGTAGCGGATGTTCGCCTGGAGCTGCGGTTCCAGCGACAGGTGCTTGAACTCGTATTCGGCGCCGTGGAACGGAGTTGCGAGATCGTACACGCCGTTCACCGACAGGATCTTCATTCGCGGATTCTGCCGCATCGCCGTCCCGAGGTCGTCGCTGGTGTCAGCAATCTGCTGAGGCCCGCTCGGCGCCTTGTGGGTGAGATCCCAATCGTTGCCGATGCCGGCATAATTGTTCGGCCGATAGGTTAGAGGCGTCTTGTAGCCGAGATCCCGGAATAGATAGTCGTTGAGCGCCGCGACGAATCCGCCGGTTATGGCGCTGCCTTGCGGATCATAGTCCGCGCCTTCGCCGACATTGTCCGGCTCCGTCCCAAGGAACCGCGAATCGATGCGGCCAATGACTTGGTGGCGATCGCGGAGGAGCTCGCGCTGGAAGCGGAACGGCTGCACGCGCAGGTTCGAGCGCAGGATGTAGTCGGTCGAAAGGCCGGTGAGCTGTGCCATCTGCTGCGCAACCGACTGCTTCTCGGCGTCGCCCAGCATGTTCCCTTTCTGCAGCGCAGCGGCATAAGGTCCGCTCGCAAACTCGCGTGCCTGCTCGAGAAACGGCTCAAGCGGCGGCTTGTTCGGGATCTTATCGTGGTACCAGGCGGACGCGGCATAAGTCGGAAGGAAGTTCACGAGCGACTGGTCGCCCTGAAAGTCCGCGAAGTTGAACACCGTGGAGACGAACGTGATCCCGTTGAGCTGGACGCCGTCGTTGAGCAGCGAGTTGGAAAGACCGGCAGCGCGGGTCGTTCCGTAGCTCTCGCCAATGATGAACTTCGGGTCGTTCCAGCGCTGGTACTTCGTCAGGTAGCGTTCGATCGTCTTGGTGAAGGCGTCGAGGTCCTTGTCGACTCCGAAGAAGTCCTTCGGCTCCGCCTTGCCCAGCGTCCGCGACAGCCCGGTCGTCGGCGCGTCGATGAACACAAGGTCCGTGATGTCGAGTAGCGTGTCGGGATTGGCGACGTAGCGGAAGGGCGGTCCCGGAATGGTCTCCGGGCTCGAGGCATCCACCTTCATCGGCCCGAACGAGCCCATGTGCAGCCACATGGTCGATGAGCCCGGCCCTCCATTGAAGAGGAAAGTGACCGGCCGCCGCGCCCCACGTGCCGCGGTGGCGGTGTAGGCAACGTAGAACATGCTCGCCGTCGGCTCGCCTTTCTCGTTGCGAATCGTGAGGTGACCGGGAGTCACCGTGTACGCCAGCGTGTGGCCGTGAAGCGGGATCGACCGGCGGACCGGCTGGGCGTCTTCTTCGACGCTCGCCTTCACGGTATCGGCGTCAGGCTTCTCCGCTTCGGCCTTGGCTTCCTTGGTCGGAACGTCCCCGGCCGGGGCGTTGGCCTGACCGTAAGCCGCGGTCGAGGCGAGCAGCAGCGCTGCGATGAGTGGCGAACGCATCAATGTCCTTTCATCGGGATGGGTTTGCCTTCGACCATGACATAGTCGACGTGCTGCACTGCGGTCGGATCGACCAACGGGTCTCCCTCGACTGCAATCAGATCGGCCGACTTGCCGGGATCGAGTGTCCCGGTCTCGGCGGAAAGATTCATGAGGTCGGCGCCCCCCTTGGTTGCCGCGATAAGCGCGTCGCGCGGACTCATGCCACCCTTGGTCACCATCAGCGCGAGCTCCTTGTTGGCGTCCGTGTGGGGAGCCACCGCGCTATCTGTGCCAAGCGCGATGTGGACGCCGTTGCGGTAGGCGAGGTTGAGTCCCTTCCCCCAGGCGACGAACGCCTGCCTTGCCTTAACTTCTGACGCCGGCGGCAGCTTGCCGGTGCCGATGAGACTGGCGGCGCCGTTGAACGCGAGGAGCGTCGCAACGTAATAGGTGCCGCGCGCCTTCATGTCCTTGACGCCCTGGTCGTCGATGAACGTGCCGTGCTCGATCGAGTCCACGCCCGCACGAACGGCAGCATCGATGCCCCGCGCTCCGTGTGCATGGGCCGCGACCTTGAGGCCCATGAAGTGGGCCATGTCGCAGATGGCCCTCATCTCCTCATCCGTGAAATGCTGCTCCAGTCCGCGCGTGCCCGGATCCAGCACGCCGCCAGTCGCCATGATCTTGATCCAGTCGACGCCTGCGGCTGCGAGCTGGCGTACGACCTTCTGACACTCCTCGGCGCCAGTGCAGACCGAGGGATTGAGGTGCGCTTCATTGACCGCTTCGGCGAGCTCCGGCGGCAGCCCAGTCGCTTCGTCGGCATGGCCACCGATAATCGACAGCGGTGCACCCGCAACCTTGATTCGAGGGCCGGGAAAGCGGCCTTCCGCAACCGCATCGCGCACCGCGATCACAGCGCTGGTGTCTCCGCCGAGATCGCGCACGGTGGTAAAGCCCCCCTGCGCCATTTCCAGCGCGTGGGTCAGGCCCACCGTCGCGGCGTAGGGGTTCGAATATTTCTGGGTGAAGCCCTGATACCATGGCTCGCCCGATGTGCCGGTCAGGTGCACGTGGACGTCGGTCATGCCCGGCATCACGGTGCGGCTGCGCTCATCGACGACGATCGCGCCTGCGGGGGCGGTGAAGCCGTTCTCGATGCGGGTGATCCGGCCATTGTCGACAATGACTGTCGACGCCCCGCGCTCGGCTTGCGCTGCATCGACAATCAGATGTCCCGCCTGGATCGCGTAAGTCTCGGCGTGAACGTTCGTAGCAAGAGCCAGCGCCGCCGCGCCGACGAGCAGATGCTTGATCATGAGGTCCCTCTCCCGGAAGGGAGAGACGCTTAGCGCCGTTTCGGCGCGCTTCAAGTTACCAGCGAGTTCAAGGTCGCGATTTGATCCGCCTCATTCGCGGGCTTGTCGGTCCTGATCCGGCTGATGCGGGGAAAGCGCATCGCCAAGCCGGACTTGTGGCGAGTGCTCTTGTGGATAGAGTCGAAGGCCACTTCCAGGACGAGGCTCTTCTCGACCTCGCGAACTGGACCGAACCGCTCGACGGTGTGCCCGCGAATCCACCGGTCGAGCCACTTCAGCTCCTCGTCGGTGAACCCGAAATAGGCCTTCCCGACCGGTAGCAGCTCACCGGACTCGGTCCAGCAGCCGAAAGTGTAGTCGCTATAATAACTCGAACGTTTGCCGGAGCCGCGCTGCGCATACATCAGCACGCAATCGGCAGTTAGCGGGTCCCTTTTCCATTTGTACCAAAGGCCGGCGCGTCGGCCGGCGACATAGGGGCTGTCGCGGCGCTTGAGCATGATCCCCTCGATCGACACGTCACGGGCGTTCAGGCGCAGATCCTCGAGCTGCTCGAACGTTTGCGCTTCAATCAGCTGCGAAACGTCGAAGCGCTCCGGATCGAGCTGTTCGGCGAAGCTTTCGAGGCGCGGCCGTCGCCGCTCCCAAGCGAGCTCACGCACGTCTTCTTCTGCCTCGAACAAGATGTCGTAGAGACGGACGAACGCCGGAAATCCGGTGAGCATTTTCTGACTCACGTTCTTCCGGCCGAGCCGCTGCTGGAGCGCGTTGAAGCTTGCCGCGGCTCCGCCGTGCATGTCGGCAACGCCCTGCTCCTCGCCGCGCACCAGCAGCTCGCCGTCGAGCACGCCTGGGCTGCGAAACGCTTGCGCAACATCCGGGAAGCTGTGCGAAATGTCGTCGCCCGCGCGGCTGTAGATTCGGGTCTGTCCGGCGGCGTGGACGAGTTGGACCCGGATGCCATCCCATTTCCACTCGGCGGCATAATCGTCGAGTGACACCCGGATCTCCTCGAGCGGGTGTGCAAGCATGAACGGCCGGAAGATCGGCACGTCGTGGACGATGGGCTGCTCGCCTCGGCCCTCCGCCCAGTCGAACAGTTCGGCGAACGGCGGGCGCAGGCCATGCCACACCTCCTCGACTGCATCGACATCTAGGCCGAACGCTTGCGCGAGAGCTTGCTTGGCGAGCCGCGCATTGATCCCGACGCGGAGTTCGCCGAGCGCGAGCTTGAGCAGTGCAAATCGGCCCGACGCGTCGAGATGGTCGAGCATCGAGGCGAGCACGCGCGGCGCCTCCATCTTGCCTGCTGTTCGAATGCGCTCGATGGCATCCGAAATGCGGATGGTCGCGTCGTCCACTTCAGGCGGCTCGCCGGGCGGTGTCGGCCACAGCAGCGAAACGGTTTCCGACGTGTCGCCAACGTAATCTCGACTCATGTAGAACAACACCGGGTCGATCCGCTCCTCGACAAGGGCTCGAACCGCTGCCGGTTTGACATGCGGGATGTCGAGAGTGCCCGTGAGCGCCGCGAGTCCGTAGCCGCGATCCGGGTCGGGCGTTTCCTTGAGGTAGTCGCCAATGAGCTTGAGCTTCGTATTGCGCGAGCGCGTGTAGACGAGATCGTCGAGCAGCTGTGAAAAGGCGCGCATCGCGCCTCTAATGCATGAACTTGGGCGAGGGTGTCAGTGGAGGCGAACGGCGAGCGCGGCCAGGATCGTGTTACAGTCGGCCTCGGACCGGCTGTCGAGGGCCGTTTCCACATGCTCGAGACAGGATCGCATCGAGACCCGGTGGCCGGGCAGCAGGGCCAGTTGTGCTGAGCAGCGAGCAAGGCTTTCTAGCGCGGCAAGGCCATTTTCCGCAGCGAGTTGGCGAATGGCTTCCATCTTTGCGTGAAGGTCGAGCGGGGAAATGCGCGGACCGCGCTCGTGGATTTCGGAAACGCGCAGACCGACCTGGTGTCGCACGCTTGCGAGCGGATCGGTCGACATGGGCGTTCTCCTGCTTCGACTACGAAGCTCGCCCAGAATGGTTAAGCGCCCGTTACGACTCCGTGTCGCGACTGCAACAGAAGGTGTGATAGAAGAGGCCGGGGGGCGCGTAATGATCCTTCGCCGAATACGCGAGCATGTTGCCCATCACAATTGGTTTGCGGTGGCGGTCGATTTCGTGATCGTCGTCGCCGGCGTGTTCGTCGGCATCCAGGCCAGCAACTGGAATCAGCAGCGGATCGAGCATCAGCAGGCGCGCCAATACCGCACCATGCTAATGAGCGATCTCGACGCGAACCTGGAAAATCTCGCAACCCGCAGGCGCTACTACGGCTGGGTGAGAAGTGAGGGGCTGGCGGCGCTCACCGACCTGAGCCGCCCCTCCAGCAGCCTCGATCAGCAGTTCCTGGTTCACGCTTACCAAGCGACCCAGATCCAGCCCTGGGCGCTCAAGCGCAACACCTATGATGAGATTCTTTCCACGGGCGCCATGGCCGACCTCGGCGATCCGCTGCTGCGCGACAAAATCGCCAATTACTATGTCACCTCGGATGTGACCGGCACCAACATCTCGGTCGTGCCGCCTTATCGCGACATCGTGCGTCGAATAATGCCTTACGCGGTGCAGCAGGCGATCCGGGCGCGCTGCAACGAGCGACTGGTTCAGAACAGCCGCGGGTCAGTGGACATCATCCTGCCAAAAGGCCCGTGCGACCTCAATCTGGATCCCGAGACGGTTCGGCAGGCCATCGTTCAGGTCCACGATTGGCAGGGCCTTGCACTCGACCTCAATCGCCAGCTCGTCGATCTCGATCAGAAGCTTGTCAGCGTCGATGCGATCTCCCGCCGCGCTACGGCGGTGAAAGCCGCTTTGAAGGAGGCGGACAGGTAGCCCGAACCTTGACAAAAGCGGCTGTGCCCATCAGAGGCTCAGCGGAACGGGCGGCGGAAGGCCGCTTTTTGTTTTTCAAGCATTTGGGACTGTCCGATGGCCAAGCCGGCAACCGTCAAGATCAAGCTCGTCAGCACCGCGGACACGGGCTTCTTCTACGTCACGAAGAAAAACCCCCGCACCCAGACCGAGAAGCTGAGCTTCAAGAAATATGACCCGCGTGCGCGCAAGCACGTCGAGTTCAAGGAAGCCAAGATCAAGTAACGAGCCTTTAGGCTTGTCATCCCGACATCACGGCCGGGATCCGCTTTTTCAAATGCCGAAGGAAGGGAGACCGGGATCAAGTCCGGGGTGACGGTTCCGTATCCGTCAGCGCGGGCTCGTGCTTCCCCGCGAGCAGCTCGTCCACCGTCTGGGCGAACTTCACCACCGAGATCGGTTTCGAGACATAGGCCTGCGCGCCTGCCGCCCGGATTCGTTCTTCGTCGCCCAGGGCCGAATAGGCGGTCACGGCCATGATCGGCACCTCGGCCAGCTTCTCGTCGCCGCGGATCAGGCGAATCAGCTCGAGCCCGCTGACGTGCGGCAGCTGGATGTCGGTGATAACCAGGTCGGGCGAGAAGCCGCGCGCCGCTTCCAGCGCATTGCGGCTGTCGGTCACCGCCTCGGGTTCATGCCCATGCGCCGCAAGCAGGTCGCAGAACAGCTTGATGTTCAGCGCATTGTCTTCGACGATCAGGATCTTCGCCAATTTTACCCCGCTAGCTCACGGCTGTTGTAAGGCTTTGGTTCCCGATACGCCAAATGATCCCCCGAAGGATGTTCACGCACTGGCCCTTGCCGCGCTTGCGGCAACGCTCGGTGACAGCCGCAGGGCCCATCGCTTCCTCGACCTGACCGGAATTGGGACGGACGAGCTTCGCGCCGGAGCGGGCGAACCGGCCGTTCTTGCGGCGCTCATCCGCTTTCTTGAGGCGCACGAACCGGATCTCCTGGCCGTTTCTGAGGAACTTGGTGTTTCGCCTGATGTGCTCGTACACGCGCGGCGGCAGCTCGAAGGCGAAAGAGGACAATGAAGACGATCATGATTACCGGCGCGACCGCTGGCTTCGGAGAGGCCGCGGTGCGCAAGTTCGTTTCCGGCGGCTGGAATGCGATCGGCACTGGCCGGCGCGGCGATCGCCTGAAGCGTCTCCAGGAGGAACTGGGCGATGCGTTCCTTCCACTCGAAGTGGACATGCGCGACGTTTCGGCGTTGGACAGCTTGGGCAAGCTCGACGCCCCATGGGGAGAGATCGACCTTCTCCTTAACAATGCCGGCCTCGCTCCGCCGACCGATTCGCTGCCCGACACCGACTGGGACCGGATCGACGATGTTATCGATACGAACATCACCGGCCTAGTTGGCCTGACGCGCGCACTGCTTCCAAAGCTGATCGAGCGCAAAGGCCAGATCATTAACTTGTCGTCGGTCGCTGCAACCTATCCGTACAAAGGCGGCGCGGTTTACGCGGGGACCAAGGCGTTCGTCCGCCAATTCTCGCTCGATCTTCGATGCGATCTAGCAGGAACCGGCGTTCGCGTGACCTCGGTGGAGCCCGGCATGGCGCAGACCGAGTTCACGCTGGTCCGCACCGGCGGCGACCGGGAGGCGTCCGACAAGCTTTACGCCGGCATGAACCCCATGACAGCGGAAGATCATGCCGACCTCTTCTGGTGGCTCGCGAACCTGCCGCCGCACCTCAACATCAATTCGATCGAGCTGATGCCTGTCAGTCAGAGCTGGGCCGGGTTCACGATCGATCGGCAGGGTTGACCTTCCAGCGTTCGGGGTGCTTGGGGCACGCCCCATGAGCATTGACAATCGCCTCGCCGAACTCGGCATCACGCTTCCGACGCCAGCCGCGCCGGTCGCCTCCTACGTTCCCGCCGTCGAGCAGGGCGGGCTGCTTCACATCTCCGGCCAGATCAGCGTCGCCGAGGACGGCAACCTCATCCTGGGCCGTCTTGGCGAGGACATGAACCTCGAGCGCGGAATCGAGGCGGCGCGTCGTTGTGGCATCATGCTGCTCGCGCAAATGCAGGCGGCGCTCGGCACGCTCGACCGGGTTCAGCGGATCGTGAAGCTCGGTGCATTCGTGAATAGCGCGCCCGACTTCACCGATCAGCCCAAGGTCGCCAACGGCGCGTCCGAGCTGATGCAGGAAGTTTTTGGCGAAGCTGGCCGCCACGCGCGCAGCGCGGTGGGAGTCGCGGTGCTCCCGCTCGGAGTGGCCGTAGAAGTCGACGCGATCGTCGCCGTCAAAGCCTAGTTCAGCAAGGGGCCGCTACCCACGTTAGCGGTATGGCGGACCGCGAAAGCGAAGTTGTTGCCAAAATCGCCGGTGCCGTCTCCGGCCTCAATGCCCATGCCTGGGACCGGCTGACCGGCGGCGATCCGTTCCTTAGCCATGCCTTTCTTTCGTCTCTCGAGGATTCCGAAAGTGTCGGTCCCGGGACCGGCTGGACACCCGCGCCGATCCTGATCGAGGAGGAGGGCAAGCTTCTTGCCGCCGCCCCGGCCTATCTCAAGAGCCACAGCCAGGGCGAATATGTGTTCGACCACGGCTGGGCCGATGCGTGGGAGCGCGCGGGCGGCGATTATTATCCCAAGCTGCAGGTCGCGGTGCCGTTCACTCCTGTGCCGGGACCTCGGCTGCTGGGCTCGCGCGAGCAGCATCTGCTCGCAGCGATTGAAGCGGTGACCGTTCAGAACGACATGTCATCGGCGCATATCACTTTCATCGACGAGGACGGCGCCACAAAATGCGAGAAGCGCGGGTGGCTGATGCGCCACGGCATTCAGTATCACTGGTTCAATCGCGAATACGGCTCCTTCGCCGACTTCCTCGCCGCGCTCTCCAGCCGCAAGCGCAAGACCATCCGAAAGGAGCGCGTCGCAGCGCGTGAAGGGCTGGAGTTTCGTGCACTCCGAGGAAGCGAGATCGGCCGCGCCGAATGGGATGCGATGTGGGCCTTCTACCAAAACACAGGCTCACGGAAGTGGGGCCATCCGTACCTGACGCGCAGCTTCTTCGACCTCATCGGCGAGCGGATGGGCGACCGGCTCATGCTGTTCCTCGCCTATCGCGACTCGCGGCCGATCGCCGGCGCGCTCAATCTACTTGGGCCTGACACTTTGTACGGCCGTTATTGGGGCTGCATCGAAGAGGTGCCATATCTCCATTTCGAACTCTGCTTTTATCAAGCGATCGAGTGGGCCATCGATCATGGTCTCGCCTACGTTCAGGCCGGCGCCCAGGGCGAGCACAAGATCGCGCGCGGCTATGAGCCGGTGATCACCCGCTCCGCACATTTCATCCCGAACCGTAGCTTTCGGGATGCCGTCGCAGATTTCCTCGCCACCGAACGCGAGGCGATCGCGAATGAAATCGCCTGGCTCCGCGTCGCTCTTCCCTACCGTTCGTCGTCTTCGGAATAGATTCGGACGGTACGGCCGCTCGCGTCGGCCATCCCGCGGTACATTGCCGGGGTCGTGAAGCCCCATGCGGCATCGCCGTTCGGCGCGACGGCGATGAGCCCTCCCTTTCCGCCCAAAGATTCGATGTCCGCAAGTACTGCATCGAGCGCATCCTGAAGCGACTGGCCGCCGAGCCGCACGCGCTCGGCGAGTTGATGTGCTGCGACCGCGCGGATGAAATATTCCCCCGAGCCCGTCGCGGAAACGGCCGCCGAGCGATCGTCGGCATAGGTGCCTGCCCCGATCAGCGGCGAGTCGCCCACTCGACCCCAACGCTTTGCGGTGAGGCCTCCGGTCGAGGTCGCGACCGCGACGTGACCATCGGTGTCGACCGCGACGGCGCCCACCGTTCCGTATTTCACTTCGTCGTCGAAGCCGCCCTCGCCGAGCAGCTCATGGAGCTGGCGACGTCGCTCCGGAACCTCGAACCAGCTGTTGGCGACCTGCTCCAGCCCGTGATCGCGCGCAAACTCGTCGGCGCCGTGGCCCGAGAGGAAGACGTGAGGGCCATGCTCAAGCAGCTCGCGTGCGAGGCCGATCGGCGCGCGTGTGGTCCTGAGGCCGGCGACCGCGCCGGCAGCGCGCGTGCTGCCGTCCATGATCGCGGCGTCGAGCTCGATGCAGCCGGTCGCGGTGAGCACGCTGCCGCGCCCCGCGTTGAAGCACTCATCCTCTTCCAGCACGCGCACCGCGGCTTCAACCGCATCGAGCGCCCTCTCGCGCCGTTCCAGGATCGCGCCGCCTTCTGCCAGCGCCCGTTCGATGCCGGCACGGGCGCACCGTTCCTGCTCAGGATCCAACCTTCCGGGGCGCATCGAACCCGCACCGCCGTGCACCACCAAACGCCACCGTGTTTCGCTCATGGCGACGGGCCTTAGCGACCACCGACGCGGCGCGCCAGTTGACGTCGGTAACCTGTTATATTATTATGATATCATATTTATGGGAGGCGAAAGTGGCCAACGATAAAGTCATTGCACTTACCGCGACCAGCGAGCGGCCGGCTTCGACATTGAGCGGCTACGGGATGCTGATCGTGCTACTGCTGGCAATCCTCGGCGACATCTACGGGATCAACCGGCTGTCG
>DASUCP010000238.1:0-4319 GCA_036275975.1 Sphingomicrobium sp. | reverse complement strand
TTCCGAGTTGACCTCGACGAGGGCGCCGCGGGTACCTTCGACGACGGCGCCCACCAGGCCCTCGGCAGCAGTGCGGCCGGCCTTCTTGGCGGCAGCCGAAAGGCCCTTCGCGCGGAGCCAATCGATCGCGGCCTCCATCTCACCGTTGGTTTCGGCGAGCGCCTTCTTGCAGTCCATCATGCCGGCGCCCGTGCGCTCGCGCAGTTCCTTCACCGAGGCAGCGGTGATCTCAGCCATTTCCCTTTTCCTTCTTTGCGCCCCTGCCGAGGCAGGGGCCCAGCCAGATTTCGATATAGGTACTGGGCTCCTGCCTTCGCAGGAGCACAGGTCATTTAAGCTTCGAGCGCGGCTTCCGCAGGCGGCTCAGCCATTTCGCCAATGTCCTGGCCACGCGACTGCGCCTGGCCAGTGCGACCCTCGTTCGCCGCCTGAGCGACCGCGTCGGTGTAGAGGCGGATCGCGCGGCTGGCGTCGTCGTTGCCCGGAACCGGGAAGGCAATGCCGCTCGGATCGCTGTTGGAATCGAGGATCGCGACGACCGGGATTCCGAGCACATTGGCTTCCTTGATTGCCAGTTCTTCCTTGTTGGTGTCGACCACGAACATCACGTCCGGAAGTCCGCCCATGTCCCGGATACCGCCGAGGCTCTTCTCGAGCTTGTCGCGCTCGCGGGTGAGCTGGAGCACTTCCTTCTTCGTAAGCCCTGCGGTGTCCCCCGATAGCTTCTCCTCGAGGCTCTTCAGCCGTTTGATCGAATTGGAAATCGTCTTCCAGTTCGTCAGCATGCCTCCGAGCCAGCGGTGATTGACGAAGTGCTGCCCCGAAACCTGAGCGCCTTCAGCGATCGCGTCCTGCGCCTGGCGCTTGGTGCCGACGAACAGCACCTTGCCGCCGCGAGCGACGGTCTGCTGGACGAAGTCGAGCGCGCGCGCGAACAGCGGAACGCTCTGTGACAGGTCGATAATGTGCACCCCGTTGCGGTCGCCGAAAATGTACGGCTTCATCTTGGGGTTCCAGCGGTGGGTCTGGTGGCCGAAATGCGCTCCAGCCTCGAGCAATTGCTGCATGGTGACGACCGTGGCCGCCATAGTCTTTCTCCTTCCGGTTCTACCTCGGCGAAGCCATATCACCGGCCTTACGGCCGGCACCGGTATGTCAGCTCCGCCTGTGGGATGCGCGGGCACCTAATCGAAGAAGCGGCGGCTTTCAAGGGCTTCGCTCCGCTCCGAAGTTCCCGCTTGACAGGTGAGAACAAACCGGGAACATTATCTCGCCTCGACAGGAGGCTGAGCATGATGATCGCAGCTTTGGGCACCCTTCCCTTCCTTGCCACCTTGTGGCTCCTTGTGGTTCTTGGTGCGACGGTTCTTGAGGACAGCGGCGCGAAGATCGCCGCCGCCCTCAAGGGCGACCTTGGCGAGCAATCATCTCTTCCGGCGACCCTTCCGCGAGTTCGCTCTCGCCGGCAGGTTCAGAAGCTCAGCCGCGCAACGCCGCGCTGGCGCGCCGCCGCTTGACCCGTTGGTAGCTCGCCAGGCTGAACGGGAGCATAGCAAGGTAGATTAGAGCGACGATCAGCAGCGTCGACCAGGGGGCCGTCAGCAGGGCCGCACCGAGCACGGCGATCGCGGCCAGGGCGAAGAGCCGCCAGCCTTTGCGGATGCGGATGCTCGACCAGCTGTAGGTCGGGATGCTCGAAATCATCAGCAGTGCGACGAACAGGACCCAAGGCATCACCACGAACCACGCCTGAAACCAGTCGCTGCCGGTCACCAGCCACAAGAAGATCGGCACGAAGGCGAGACCCGCACCAGCAGGCGCCGGGACCCCCGTGTTAAACCCCGCTGACTTGTGGGGCTGCTCTGCGGCATCGATGCGCGCGTTGAACCGCGCGAGGCGCAACGCGCAGCAGACTGCTAGGGCCAAGGCTGCTGTCCATCCGAACTTGGGAGCATGCTGGAGCGACCACAGGAACAGGATCAGCGCCGGCGCCGTGCCGAACGCAATGTTGTCGCTCAAGGAATCGAGTTCGGCTCCAAACTTGCTCTGAGCCCTGAGCAACCGCGCGATACGCCCGTCCATGCCGTCGAGAATACCGGCGATGATGATCGCGGCCAGCGCCTTTTCCCACTCAGACCCGATCGCGAACCGTACGCCCGTCAGTCCGAAACACAGCGCGAGGACGGTGACGGCATTGGGGATCATCGCGCGGAAGGATATTCCGCGCGGTCCCTCGTCCTCGATCACTGGCTCACGCCCGCAAGGGGCGTATCCGAACCGAGCTCCGCGATCACCGTCTCGCCGGCAATCGAACGCTGACCAAGCAGCACTCGCGGTGCCGTGCCCTCGGGAAGGTAGACGTCGACCCGGCTTCCGAATCGGATCAGACCGATACGCTGGCCCGCTTCGACGAGGTCGTCTTCGCGCACGAAGGCGAGGATCCGACGCGCGACGAGGCCGGCAATCTGCGTAATCGCGATCCGTGTCCCGTCGGCGCGCTCGAACAGGAGGTGCTGCCGCTCGTTGTCCTCGCTGGCCTTGTCTAGGTCCGCGTTGATGAACTTGCCTGGCACATAGGCAATCCGCGTCACCCGGCCAGTGACTGGCGCACGATTGATGTGCACGTCGAACACGCTCATGAAAATCGACACCCGCGTATATTCTCCGTCTGCGAGGCCCTGTGCGCCCCGCAGCTCCGGCGGAGGCGGAACTCGCGCGATCATGGTGATGAGGCCGTCCGCCGGCGCGACGATCAGCTTGTCTCCTCGCGGAGTCGTTCGGATCGGATCGCGGAAGAAGCTTGCGACCCAGATCGTCCCGCCGACCAGCAGCCAGCCGAGAAAATGATTGATAGCCAAATAGACGAGGAGCGTCGCAGCAGCCGCGATGACGACGTACTTCCGGCCCTCCGGGTGGATGGACGGAAATCGCCACTTTACGGTGGTGGTCAGCGGGCCGTCTGGCCGTTCGAGCTCAGGCATCGCAGCCTCTTAGTCGGCAGCCGTTTTCGGCACAACGGCGCGGTTGCGCGCGCTCCATGCGCATCCTAGGAGCGCGCCAACTCCTCAAAATCGCAGGACAGCGTAATGGCCAAGATCAAGGTGAAGAACCCCGTCGTCGAGCTCGACGGCGATGAGATGACGCGGATCATCTGGCAGTGGATCCGCGAGCGGCTGATCCAGCCTTATCTCGACGTCGACCTGCTCTACTACGACCTGTCTATCCAGAACCGCGACGCGACCGAGGACCAGGTCACGGTCGATGCCGCCAATGCGATCAAAGAGCACGGCGTCGGTGTCAAATGCGCAACCATCACGCCCGACGAGGCCCGGGTGCAGGAATTCGGCCTGAAGAAGATGTGGAAGTCGCCCAACGGCACCATCCGCAATATCCTCGGCGGAGTCATCTTCCGCGAACCGATCGTCATCTCGAACGTGCCGCGCCTGATCCCCGGCTGGACCGATCCGATCGTCGTCGGCCGCCATGCCTTCGGAGACCAGTATCGGGCCACCGACTTCCTGGTGCCTGGCGCCGGCAAGCTGACGATGAAGTGGGAAGGCACCGACGGGCAGAAGCTCGAGTTCGACGTGTTCGACTTTCACGGCTCGGGCGTCGCCATGGGCATGTACAATCTCGACGCCTCGATCCGCGACTTCGCCCATGCCTGTTTCAACTACTCACTGGGTCGCGGCTGGCCGCTGTATCTCTCGACGAAGAACACCATCCTCAAGGCCTATGACGGCCGCTTCAAGGACATCTTCCAGGAGATTTACGACAGCGAATACAAAGCGAAATTCGAGAACGCTGGCATCGAATATCAACATCGCCTGATCGACGACATGGTCGCTTCAGCGCTCAAGTGGAGCGGCAAGTTCGTCTGGGCCTGCAAGAATTACGACGGCGACGTCCAGTCGGACCAGGTGGCGCAGGGCTTCGGGTCGCTGGGCCTGATGACCTCCGTCCTGATGAGCCCCGATGGTAATACCATCGAAGCCGAAGCCGCCCACGGCACGGTCACTCGCCATTACCGTATGCATGAGCAGGGAAAGGCGACTTCGACCAACCCCATCGCCTCCATCTTCGCCTGGACCGGCGGCCTCAAATATCGCGGCAAGTTCGACGACACGCCTGAGGTGGTCCGCTTCGCCGAGACTCTCGAGCGCGTTTGCATCGAAACCGTCGAAGGCGGTCAGATGACCAAGGACCTCGCGATCCTTGTCGGTCCTCAGCAGGCGTGGCTGACGACTGAGCAATTCTTCGAGGCGATCGTGAAGAACCTGGAGGCCGCGATGGCCGAGGACCGCGTCAACGCCTGAGGC
>DASUCP010000237.1:0-2135 GCA_036275975.1 Sphingomicrobium sp. | reverse complement strand
GCGAGACAACGCCGCCTCCGCCGCCGGATCTCACCAATCCGCTGCTCGCGCCAGGTTTCCTCGCTCAGGCAAGCAGCGCGAACCTGTTCGAGATCCAGTCGAGCCAGCTTGCGCTTCAGGCGTCGCAGAACCCGGCTGTTCGGAATTTCGCGAACGTAATGATTGCCGACCATACGCAGCTGGGCCAACAGGTGGCGAACGTTGCCGCGGCTGCGCACTTGCCTCCGCCGCCTCCTGGACTTTTGCCGGCACAGCAGGCCGCGCTCGACCAGCTGCGTGCCGCCGGCTCGGGCTACGGCTTCGACATGGCCTATCGCCAGGCGCAGATTGACGCGCATCAGCAGGCGATCGGGCTCATGCAGGGCTATGCGACGAGCGGCGATGTGCTCGAGCTTCGTAATGCTGCCGGTGCAGCGATTCCGATGATGCAACGCCATCTGGCGATGGCGCAGGGGCTCGTCGTGGCGCCGCCAGCGCCTCCTCCGCCGCCGCCGCCGATGCAGGCGCCGTCGCCCGGCCAGCGCGGAGAACGCGGCTAGGCGCTTCGGCTCTCAGGAGCGGGATAGACGAGATGTCCGTCCCGCTCCTCAGCCGCTGGCGTGAGCGTTGCCGGGTCGATCCGGCCCCCTCCCATCAGGTGGAGGACCGTCAGTCCGCGACTCAGCAGATAGTCCGCGATGATCCGGCGGTGGCAGCGCCACCACACGGCCTCCGAACACATGATTGCCGTCGGGACCGTTGCGGCGCGGGTGATCAGCTCGTCTAAGGCCGCGTCGAAAGCGGGCGACAGCGCATAGTCCGCATAATTGTGGAAGCTCTGGTTCTCCCAATAGCCGTTGACCTCAGGCGGCACATCGCGTGATTTGCCGCGAAGGCCGCCGAGACCAGCGATGCGGTCATAGACAACCTCCCAAGGCGCCAGCTCTTCGCCGAGCACATCAGCATTGTATTGCGGATTGGTCCGGGAGCGCGGAGCGGTCCTGACGTCGATGACCTGACGCACGGCTCCAGCCCCGAGGATCTCGGCAAACTCGGGGATCGAACGTGTCGAATGACCGATCGTGTAGATCGGCGGCGGCTCAGACGTTGGGAAGCTCCACCTGCATCGCGTTTTGGAGCAGCGCCTCGATGTCCGGCACCGGACGGCCGCTCATTTCCTTGTTCACCGTGCAGACGAGGCGCTTCTCAACTTCCTTGTGGAGGCACTTCTTGAGGACACCGAGTGCTTTGGGCGGAGCCACAATCGCCAAGGCATCGAAGTCGCCGCGCAGCACGCGCGCCCTGAGTTCGTCGGCCGCATCCTTGATCCAGCGATCCTCTTCCTGCTGCTGGAAGTCGGGTTCCTCGTAAGTCGAGCGGCCGAAGCCGAAGCTTTGCTTCACCGTTCCCGGCGCGTCCGTCTTGATTTCCCGATCCTTGCGCTGGTGTTCGCGCGCGTCATGCGCCTCGGTCCGGAGATCGATTTGATTTTCGTCTCCGCGATTGCGAAAGAACAGCATCTTGCGGCCATCGGCGACCAGAACCAGCGCATTGTGGGGAAGGGGCATGGAAGACTCCTCGAAGCGATGCTCAGGAGAACGCGACCCGGCCCCACCCGGTTTCCACTGTTCGTCGCAGTTAGTCCGCGTGGGACCGACTCAATCCTGCTCCGGATCGGCGGGCTTCTCAAGCTCACTTTCGCCAATGATCGCATCGGGAATGGGAGCAATCTCTTCGCCGCCTTCAATTTCGAGCTCTTCCTCGTCGCTCTCCTCGATCTTGGCGACGCTGACCACATGCTCGCCATCAGCCACGCGGAAGATCGTCACGCCCTGTGTGTTGCGGCCCATCACGCGGATGTCTCCAACGGTCGTGCGGATGATCTTGCCCTGGTCGGTGACCAGCATCAGCGCCTCGCCCTGCTGGGCGGGGAAGGACGCGACGACCCGGCCGTTACGCTCGGACGTGTCGATGTTGGTGATACCCTGTCCGCCGCGATTGGTGCGGCGATATTCGTAGGCGCTGCTGCGCTTCCCGTAGCCATTCTCGGTAACGGTCAGGATGAACTGCTCTTTCTCGACCAATTCCGCCATGCGCTCCGACGACAGCGGGCATTCGCCGTCCTTCTCACCCTTCCAGGGAGCGTAGCGTAGATA
>DASUCP010000236.1:0-13280 GCA_036275975.1 Sphingomicrobium sp. | reverse complement strand
CGGGATGTTGTCCATCGGGCCCGGGCGGTAGAGGGCGCCGACGGCGGTGACGTCCTCGATCGAGCCGGGCCGCAGCTGGCGCAGGGTGTCGCGCATCCCCTGGCCTTCCAGCTGGAAGACCCCGATGGTCAGCGCGTTGCTCATCAGGTCGTAGGTGGGCTGGTCGTCCAGCGGCAGGGCCGCCATGTCGACCGCCGCGCCGCGCTTCTCCAGGTGCTTCAGCGCCCGGTCGATGACCGTGAGGGTCTTCAGGCCCAGGAAGTCGAACTTCACCAGGCCCGCGCTCTCCACCCACTTCATGTTGAACTGGGTGGCCGGCAGCTCGGAGCGCGGGTCGCGGTAGAGCGGGGTGAGTTCGGTGAGCGGGCGGTCGCCGATCACCACGCCGGCGGCGTGGGTCGACGCATGGCGCGGGAAGCCTTCGAGCTTCATCGCCAGGTCGAACAGGCGCTTCACGTCGGCGTCGCCGTTATATTCGGCCTTGAGTTCTGAAACGCCGTTCAGCGAACGCTCGAGCGTCCACGGATCCGTCGGATGGTTCGGGATCAGCTTCGCGAGTCTGTCCACCTGGCCGTAGGGCATCTGCAGCACTCGGCCTGTGTCCTTGAGCACCGCGCGGGCCTTTAGGCGTCCAAAGGTGATGATCTGCGCGACGCGGTCACGGCCGTACTTGCCCTGGACGTACTGGATGACCTTGTCCCGGTGGGTCTCGCAGAAGTCGACGTCGAAGTCGGGCATCGACACGCGCTCGGGGTTCAGAAAGCGCTCGAAAAGCAGACCCAATGCAATCGGGTCCAGGTCGGTGATGGTCAGCGCCCAGGCGACGACCGATCCTGCGCCCGAGCCGCGGCCCGGGCCGACGGGAATGTCGTTCGCCTTGGCCCATTTGATGAAGTCCGCGACGATCAGGAAGTAACCGGCGAAACCCATGCTGGTGATGATCTCGAGCTCGTAATCGAGACGTTCGCGGTACCGCGGCTTTTCATCTTCGGACCGGCCGACGAGCCGCTGTTCCAGGCCGGCATGCGCATCCCGCCGAAGCTGCTCATCCTCGTCGGCGCCAAGGCGGGGAAGTATCGGCCTGCGGCTGGGCGCCGCAACTGCGCAGCGTTGCGCGATGATGGCTGTATTGCCGAGCGCCTCCGGAAGATCTGCGAACAGCTCGGCCATCGCGGCGCTGTCCTTTAGCCAGGCGTCGGCTGGCGACGTGACCCGGTCGGCGCTTTCCAAGTAAGCGGAGTTGGCGATGCAAAGCATCGCGTCATGCGCCGCGTGGAAGGATGGGTCTGCAAAGGCCGTCGGATTCGTTGCCACGAGCGGCAAATTTCGCTCGTAAGCGAGATCGATCAGCGCAGCCTCGGCAGCATCCTCCGTGGCGTCATGCCTGCGCGAAATTTCGACGTAGAGCCGGTCTGCGAACAGCCGTTGAAGCCGATCGACATAAGCCTTTGCCTTTTCCACCTGACCGTGCGCGATGAGCCGCGCGACCGCGCCTTCGGCCCCGGCGGTCAGGGCAATGAGTCCGCCGCTGAGTTCCTCCAGCTTCTCGAATGCAACGTGCGGCTCCTGCTCGATCGGGCGATCGAGGTGCGCAGAGGAGACCAGCTTCGAGAGATTGTCGTAGCCTGCGTCATCCTTGGCCAGCAGAACGAGCCAATCGATCGACGCTTCACCGAGATCGGCTGGTCGCGCGACAGCCAGCATCGCTCCGATGATCGGCTGAACGCCCTTCCCGATACACGCGTCGCTAAACGGCATGGCGCCGTACAGGCCGTTGCGGTCGGTGATAGCGATTGCCGGAAAGCCGAGCATTGCGGCCCGTGAAGCGATCGTCTTGGGCTCCATCGCGCCTTCGAGCATCGTGAACGACGAGAAGACGCGGAGAGGAACGTAGGGCTGATTCACGGTTGCGACTATGGCGTTTCCGTCCGTGTCAAGACAAGCAAATCGCCCCGACTTATCCACCAATTATCGGGGCGGCTGCCAACGCCCTTCCATGATGTCGCGGATTTCGCGCATGCGGCCGACATAGGCCTCGCCGATGCAGGCTCGGTTTGGGCAGCGATCGCGATAGGCCAGGAACCGATCACGGGTCCGGCGCAGAAGCGCCTTCTGTTCGGGCGATCCGGCCTCCATGGCGCGGCTGTATTGGGCAGCCATGTTGCGATCGAGCGCGGCAAGACCGGCGTTGGCACACACCGCTGTCTCGCCCTTGGTGTGGGCCTTCGCGCAATCGAAGCTCGGCCGGGCGGCGCTCGGCATTTCGGGTCGTGCAGGTTGCGACGGTTGGGCGGGAGCAGCAGGATTCGGCTGGGTCGCTGGCGGAGCCGCCGGCTGCTCCGCAACGATTTGGTTCGTTTCGAGCGGAGCGCTCGTCGTCGGCTGGGCAACTCGCGCGAGCGTCGCCAAAGGCGTGACGATCGCATCCGCGTTGCGCAGCACGACCACATTGCCACCGCCATCCGCTGCCGGCTGAACGGTGTAATCGACGTCGGAAACGAGCGTGCGGCGGCCGCCGACGACGGCCACTCCGGGCGGCAGGTCGAGCGACAACGATCCGGAGCAATTGACCGCCCCACTGGCGCTGTCCTGGCTCTCCATCACCGGATTTTCCATCCGAATTACGGAAAAGCCCGAGAGCTGGTCGTAGGCCGCCTGGTCACTGCCTCGCACCTGCGCGGCGCGGCGGAACAACTCGCGCTTGATCAGGTCATACGTCTGCTTGCTCGCACACAGCTTTTCGGGCGACGGAGCATTCGCCTGAGCCTCGTTCTGGCTCAACTCATTGGCAGTGAGCTTATCCTGGTCGGAATTTCCTCTGCTGGCGAAATAAGCGATCAGCAGGACGAGGACGAGCAGTGCGCCAATCAGCGCAATCGTGGTCCAGTTCGGGGTACGCACGGAGCGTTGAACGTCTCTTCCACGCTCAGGCTCCACTATTCGAGACGCCCTTCATGCAGCCGGACCACGCGATCCATCTTCCTCGCGAGGCGCTCGTTGTGCGTGGCCACCAGCGCCGCACTCCCTTCGCCGCGGACGAGGCTCAGGAACTCGCCGAGCACTGCGTCGGCGGTATGCTCGTCGAGATTACCGGTCGGCTCGTCTGCCAGGACGAGCGGCGGCTTGTTGGCGAGCGCGCGAGCGACGGCGACTCGTTGCTGCTCGCCGCCCGAGAGCTTCGCCGGTCGATGATCGAGGCGTTGCGAGAGACCGAGCTTGCCGAGCAACTCTTGCGCTCGCTGGCGAGCAGTCTGCGGCTCCGCGCCCTGGACCAGCTGCGGAAGAACGACGTTCTCCACCGCGTTGAACTCGGGCAACAGATGGTGGAATTGATAGACAAAGCCGAGCAGCTCGCGGCGAAGGCGCGTACGCCCGTCGTCGTCGAGTTCGGACGCTTCCTCACCCTGGAGCTGGATCGAGCCCTGGAATCCGCCCTCCAGCAACCCGACGGCTTGAAGCAAAGTAGACTTGCCGGAACCGGACGGCCCGAGGAGCGCGACGATTTCGCCCGGAGCTACGGCCAGATCGACTCCACGGAGCACCTCAATCGTCACCTCGCCCTGGATGAAACTGCGTCTCAAATCGCGGGTGCGGAGGACGGCCTCACTCATAGCGAAGGACCTGCACCGGGTCCGTGCTCGCTGCCTTGTACGCAGGATAAAGCGTCGCAAGGAATGAGAGGATCAGCGCCGTAAGCACGATGGCGGCGACCTCGAATGGATCGGTCTTCGACGGCAAGTCGGTCAAGACCCGCACCGACGGGTCCCACAGATTCTGGCCGGTGACCTTCTGAATGGCGTCTACCACGTCCTGGCGGAAGAACAGAAAAATTGCGCCAAGGACCATGCCGAGGACGATGCCGAGCGAGCCGATCGTCACTCCGACGGTCATGAAGACCTTCATCATTCCGCGCCGGCTCGCCCCCATGGTCCTCAAGATCGCGATGTCCCGCGTTTTGGCCCGAACGAGCATGATCAGTGACGACAGGATGTTGAAGACGGCTACGAGCACGATCAGCGAAAGGACCACGAACATCGCCACCCGCTCGACCTCGAGCGCCTGGAATAAAGCGGAGTTCATTTGCCGCCAGTCGATGATCTGCCCCTTTCCCTGAATCAGTTTCTGGATAGGAGCAATGATCTGCTCGACCTTGTCGGGATTGCTCGTCTGGATCTCGATCATCTGCACCTGGTCGCCCATCAGGAGCAGCTGCTGCGCATCCTGCATCGGCAGCAGGACAAACGCCTTGTCGTAGTCATAGACACCGATCTCGAACACCGCGCCCACAGTGTAGGTGACCTCGCGGGGCACGGTGCCGACGACCGTCGACCGCCCTTCCGGATTCCACAAGGTAATCTGGCTTCCCGGATAGGCGCCAAGCGTATCGGCAAGCTTTGAACCGATCGCCACGCGATCGCTTCCCGGCACGATCGACCTGATGTCGCCAGCGAGCACGTTCCCGGTGATTGTCTTGTTGGCGCGGATGTCCTCGACACGCATTCCACGGACCAGCACGCCTTCGAAGCGACCGTTTGCGGTCGCCATCAGCGGAGTCTCGATCAGTGGAATCGCCGAAGTGACCCCCGGCGTCCTCTTCGCGGTGTCGGCGATGTTCTGCCAGTCGGGAAGGCGTCCGTCATAGCCCTGGACCACCGCATGGCCGTTCAGCCCGACGATCTTGTCGAACAGCTCGGCGCGGAAGCCGTTCATCACGCTCATGACGATGATCAGCGCCGCGACCCCGAGCGCGACGGCGATGAGGCTGATCGTCGCGACCAGGAAGATGAATCCCTCGCCCTTGCCCGGGAGCAGATAGCGTCGGGCGAGCATCCGCTCGGCGCGGTTCAGGATCATGAAGTCAGCCTAGCCACTGCACTTTCGAGGCTCAGCTCCTCGCGCTCACCGGTTGAACGGCGCTTTAACTCCACCGTGCCGTTGGCGATTCCGCGGGGCCCAATGACAATCTGCCAGGGCAGGCCGATGAGGTCCATTGAGCCAAGCTTCACTCCACCGCGCTCGTCGCGGTCGTCGTAGAGGGTCTCGACCCCCGCGCCGATGAGCTGGGTGTAGAGCGCATCCGCAGCGCCTTGGCTCGCCTGGTCGTCTGCGCGCATCGTGACGATGCCGACGCGCCAGGGCGCGATGGGCTCGGGCCAAATGATTCCTGCGTCGTCATGGCTCGCTTCGATGATTGCGCCGACGAGCCGCGACACGCCGATTCCATAGCTGCCGCCCACCGGAGTGACCGGCTGGCCATCGTGGCCGCTCACCGTAAATCCCAGCGGCTTGGTGTACTTGTCACCGAAGTAGAAGATGTGGCCGACTTCGATGCCCCGAGACTGGCACAGGTCGTCACCGAGCGCAGTCTCCAGCGCCTCGTCGCGTTTCTCGTCGGTCGCCGCATAATCCGCTGTCATGCTGTCGACGAAGTGCTGAAGAGCCTCCGGATCGCTCGCATCGACCGCATAGTCCTCGGCCGCTCGCAGGGACTCCCAGCTCTTGTGGAAGAATACTTCGCTTTCACCCGAGTGGGCGAGAATGATGAACTCGTGGCTGAGGTCGCCACCGATTGGCCCCGTGTCAGCCTGCATTGGAATGGCCCGAAGACCCATTCGCGCAAAGGTCCGCAGATAGGCCACGAACATGCGGTTGTAGCTGATCCGCGCTCCCGCCTCGTCCAAATCGAAGCTGTAGGCGTCCTTCATCAGGAACTCGCGGCCGCGCATCACTCCGAAACGAGGCCGGATCTCGTCCCGGAACTTCCATTGGATGTGGTACAAAATTCGCGGGAGGTCGCGGTAGCTCTTGATCGATCCTTGGAGGATCGAGGTCAGCATGTCCTCGTTGGTGGGACCGTAGACCAACTCCCGGTCCTGCCGGTCGCGGATGCGCAGCATTTCAGGGCCATAAGCGTCGTAGCGACCGGTCGCCTTCCAATAATCGGCGGCCTGGAGCGTCGGCATCAGCAACTCCTGCGCACCTGCGCGGTCCTGTTCCTCCCGAACGATCTGTTCGATCTTCTTGAGGACCCTGAATCCGAGCGGGAGCCACGCGTAAATCCCCGCAGCCGTCTGCCGCACCAGGCCTGCCCGCAGCATCAGCTTGTGGCTGATGATTTGAGCGTCTGCAGGGCTCTCCTTGAGGACGGGAAGAAAGGCGCGGGACCAACGCATGGGGCGGCGCTGTAGCGGGGAGCAGTCGCGACTTGCAACCGCAGGCCCTGTGACCTCACCGACACACGCGCAGCACAAAAGGCAACATTCATCAATTTACGGCCGTGACAGGCTTAGCTGCTGAGCTTAACCAATGCCGACCGAACAAGCTGACCCTTGGGTCTGGGTTCGGGGTAGCGGCTGAGATGCCGCAAGCAGGCTCGTACTGGGGAACGAGCCGTTTGCGGCATGGGCACTTCGCCGCGACATATCCAAGGGGGCTGACGAGCAATCGTCACGCAGGGCGCCCGGATCGCTGGTCGATCCGGGCGTTTGCGTTTGGGCTCGCACGGCACCCTGTCGAACCGTCAGTTGCACTTCCTCCTCTATCCGCAGTAGGAGCGCCGTTGACTGGTTTATCGACCAGCCGCGTCCCCAAAGAGGGCGCGACACAATAAGGGGAGAAGACCATGCGCAAGCGCATGCTCACCGCGCTATTCGTCGCGACGATGGCGATCGGACCGGCGGCAGCCCAGCCCGCGGGCGGAGTTCCGACCGAGACCGAAGACCGCCTTGCCCAGAACAATTACAATCCAATCTGGGACCTGGTCGGCTGCATCGGCCTGCTCGGCCTTTTCGGTTTTTACCGGCCCTACGACAACGACGGTTACACCGACGATCCGATTTAAGTCTCTCGACCATCTTCAAGGAGCGAACTCGATATGCGCACCACGATCCTACTCACTGTGGCTGCCGCGGCGATGATCGCCGCAGCGCCGGCGGCCGCTCAGAACGACACGGCCGCCGCGACCAACACGGCTACGACCACCACGACCGCTGACGTGAACACGACTGACGTGAATGCTGCCACGCCTGACATGAATGCGGCGGCGCCCGCCGCAGCGCCGGCGGAAGAAACCACCGTCAACACCACCACATCGACCGGCTATGCCGAAGGGAACGGCGAAAAGGCGCACTTTCCATGGGGAGTGCTCGGAGTCCTCGGCCTTATCGGTCTGCTCGGACGCAGGCGCCGGTAATCAATCGGTTCCTCTCGGGCGGGTGGCGGTGCAATAGTTGCCGCGCCCGCCGGGAGTGAACGGATGAGCACCAAGAAGAAGGGATCCGGCACCGCCCTCGTCGAAGGTGGCCGGCGCAAGGAATGGCGCGGGCGCCTCGTGAATGTACCCGTCGAACGGGCATCCACGATATTATTCGACACTGTCGCCGAGCTCGAGAGCAGTAAGCCGGCATTAGGCGGATACCGTTACGGCCTTCAGGGGACAGCTACGCACTGGGCTCTCGCCGAGGCGCTGACGGAGCTCGAGCCGGGCGCCGCAGGCACCGCACTCTATTCCACGGGACTCGCCGCAATCACCGCTTCGCTGATGGCGGTTCTATCGACCGGTGAAGAGCTGCTGGTCACCGACAACGTCTATGGCCCTACCCGCAAGTTCTGCGAGACCGTCCTCAAGCGTTTCGGTGTGCAGACGCGCTACTTCGATCCCCTCGCAGGATCGGTAATTCGCGGTCTTTTCGCCGAAAAGACGCGCGCCATCCTGCTCGAGAGCCCCGGGTCGCAAACCCTCGAGGTCCAGGACGTCCCCGCCATCTGCGCCGCGGCGCGGGAACGTGGAATCGTCACTCTTCTGGATAACACCTGGGCCACTCCCCTATTCTTCCCTGCGCTTTCGGCGGGTGTCGACATCAGCATCATAGCGGGGACGAAATATGTGGGCGGTCACGCCGACGTCATGCTCGGCGCCGCAACGGCCACGCCCGAATATTATGACCGGCTTCAGCACGTGAGCTGGGACCTCGGCCACAGCCTGTCACCCGACGACGCGTTCCTCGGTTCTCGCGGCCTGAGGACGATGGCCGTTCGGCTGAAGCAGCATGAAGCGAATGCACTCCAGGTCGCCCATTGGCTCAAGGAGCAACCGCAGGTTGGAATGGTCCTACACCCTGCCCTGCCGGACTGCCCGGGTCACGAGCTCTGGAAACGCGATTTCAAAGGGTCGTCGGGACTCTTCTCGTTCGAGCTGAAAACGGGCGACCGGGCTGCATTGATCGACACTCTCGAACATTTTGGCATCGGCTACAGCTGGGGCGGGTACGAAAGTCTGGCATTGCCCGTGGACCCGGTGCGCACGGTGTCTCAACCCCCCGCGCGCAACCTGGTACGGTTGCACATCGGCCTCGAGGACCCGAACGATCTCATTGCAGATTTGGCAAAGGCTCTCGCTAACGCGTGAGCCAGACCACAATGGCGAGCGAGATCAGCAGCACAAGGATTCCGCCGAGCACGATAAGCTGCGCTTTGGTCTTTCGCTGCTCTGCTTGCTCCGCCTGGTCGCGAATGCGCCGCATCGCCTCGCGAGCGCGCCTCTCCGTCTCAAGCACCGCGCCATCGTACGCCTGCCCTAGGCCAAAGCCGCGCTTGATGATGTCGCGTAGCTCATTGGGTGTTCGTGCCTGCCACCATTCGGCGCTGTAAGGCTCCGGGGCCGCGATATGCGGCGGGGCAGCAGATGTAGTTTCGTCGACGTCCACGGAGGTCCCCCTCCCAGAACCTGTGCGACCACGAGACGGCGTGACTTCCGTCGGCCCTCCAGATGCGAAGCGAGGGCGGGAGATTATAGACGGAAGCGCCGTCTTTTGCAGCTGCACTGCCGCAATAATCTGCGTTGCTAGCGGAAGAGAAACTGAATCCGCGGCACGCGCCGCATCTGTTCGGGGCATCAGGTCGGCAGGCGCGTCAGCAAGCCTCTCAGACGCGTATCGTTTGATCGATGTTTTGCGCTTTTGGCGCGCCGCCGAACAGCGCAGATGCGTGGCGGGCTATCATTTGCTCTTCGTCCGTGCGGATGACGTAGGCGGCCATTCGGGAGCCTTCGCCATCGATCCTACCGGGCCCGGTTTCATTGCGCTGCGGATCGAGGATCAACCCGAGCCAGCCACACCCTTCTGCGATTTCAGCCCGCGTCTGGCGGTCATTCTGGCCGATACCGCCAGTGAAGACGATTGCATCGACGCCGCCCAGCGCCGCGGCCAACGATCCCACCTCGCGAACGATACGATAAACGAACAGCTCGATCGCCTTGCTTGCGGCCGGGTCGCTGGACCCGCGAAGCGTCGCCATGTCTGACGAAACGCCGGAAACTCCGAGCAAACCCGAGCGCCTATAGATCAGGTCTTCGAGCGCCCTCGCATCCATTCCGCGCTCGTCCATTAGGTAGATGAGCACTCCGGGGTCGAGCGAACCGCAGCGAGTACCCATCATCAGCCCGTCGACGGCGGTGAAACCCATCGTCGTCCCGACGCTTTGACCATCGCTCATGGCGCAAAGGCTCGAGCCGTTGCCGAGATGGGCTACGATGACCTTTCCCGTAGCGACTTCCGGAGCGACCTCCTTCAACCGCATCGCAATGAACTCGTAGGAGAGGCCGTGGAAGCCGTAGCGGCGTATGCCGAGATCGCTCAGCTCTCGAGGAAGCGCGAACATTTGCGCCAGCTCCGGCTGAGCACGATGGAACGCCGTGTCGAAGCAGGCGACCTGCTGGATGTGCGGCGCCGCCGCCGCGATCGCGTCGATGGCGGCAAGGTTGTGCGGCTGATGAAGTGGCGCGAGCGGGCAAAGCTTCCTCAGTTCCGCCATGATCGCGGGAGTGATGACGACCGGAGATGCGAACTGCGTACCGCCGTGGACGACACGGTGACCGACGATCCCGACTTTTCGGCCGCCGAGCAGGCCGACGGCCGTCTCCAGGATCGTTTGGGTCGCCGAAGCGTGATCGAGCTCTCCAGCTCTCCAATTCTGCTCGGTCAGCTGCTCGCCTTCGGCGTTGGCGACGATGAGGCGCGGAGCGACGCCGAGCTTCTCCACCTGCCCGCGAAAGAGGATCGGGTATTCGCCGTCGTTCTCGTACAGCGCGAACTTGATGCTCGATGAGCCCGCGTTGATGACTGCGAGCGGCTGCACCGCCGGGGCCAATTACTGAACCGCGGCCGCGGCGTCGCCCCGGCGTGACGCGGCAAGCAGGACGGCGACGGCGCAGGAGGCGAGCCGCGCCGGGAGATCGTCGGCCCGGCTGGTGAGCATGATCGGGACACGAGCGCCGAGGACGATACCCGCAGCATCCGCCCCAGCGAGGAAAGATAAGCTCTTCGCCAGCATGTTGCCCGCCTCGAGATCCGGGACGACCAGCACGTTCGCGTGTCCGGCAACCGGCGAGTTGATCTTCTTGATCGCCGCCGCCTCCGGGCTGATCGCATTGTCGAGGGCAAGCGGCCCATCGATCAAGGCGCCCGTAATCTGTCCCCGATCGGCCATCTTGCACAGGGCGGCGGCCTCCACGGTGGATGGCACATCCGGATTGACCGTCTCCATCGCGCTCAGAATTGCCACGCGAACATCCTCGACGCCCATCGCGTGGACCATGTCGACCGCGTTCTGGACGATGTCGACCTTGTCCTTGAGCGTAGGCGCAATGTTCACCGCGGCATCGGTGATCACCAACGCCTCCGTATGGCCGGGTACGTCCATGATGAAGCAATGACTGATCCGCCGCGCGGTGCGGAGACCGGTGTCTCGGGCGACAGCTGCCCCCATAAGCTCGTCCGTATGGAGGCTGCCTTTCATCAGCGCTTCCGCCTTGCCTTCGCGGACCAGAGCGACCGCTTTAGCCGCAGCGTCGTGGCTGTGCTCGGCATCGACGATTTCGAACTTGCTAATGTCGAGCTTGTTGTCTGAAGCGGCCTTCTCGATCTTCGACCTGGGACCAACCAGGATCGGCACGATTAGATCGAGCTTGGCCCCTTCGACGGCGCTTTCGAGCGAGGACTTGTCGCAGGGGTGGGCAATCGCGGTTCGTGCGGGTTCCAGGCGCTGCGCACGGGCTATCAGCTGCTCGTATCTCTCGTGAGGCCGGTGCGTCTGCTTCGACGGGCTTTCGGCTTCGAGGACGGGCATGCGCTTGCTCCTTTTTCAGCCGTGCCGCTGGAATTGATCGTCTGTCAGGTTCCAGCCGCCTCCGAGGGCCTTATAGAGATTGACGACGGCGACGAGCTGCGCCTGCTGCACCTTTGCCAGCTGGTCCTCGGCAGGGAAGAGCTGCTGCTGCGCCTCGATGACCTCGAAATAGCTGGCCCGACCGCCGTGATAGCGTTCGAGCGCGAGGTCTATCGACTGCCGGCTTGCGGCAACCCTGGTCTCCAACGCAGCGCGCTCTTCCGCGAGCCTCTGCTGGGCTACCAGCGCATCAGACGTTTCCTGGAACGCCGTAAGGATCGTCTTGCGATATTGTGCGACCGTCTCGTCCCAATAAGCCTTCCGATTACGGTACTGAGATTCCAATCTTCCGCCGGTGAAGATCGGACCTGCGAGGCTGAGTCCGCCCCTCCAGAATCCGCCATGACCGTCAAGCGCGCCGGCTCCTCCGATGCCGATGATCCCAGCGATCGCGGAAAGACCGATGCGCGGATAGAAATTCGCGATGGCCTCACCGATCTGCGCGTTGGAGCTGATCATCCCCTGCTCTGCTGCCCGGATATCGGGCCGCCGCCGCAACAGGTCGGTCGTCAGGCCCACGGGAGTTTGGGGCGGCATCTCCTGCGCGGTCAGGGCCATTCCGCGGGGAATTGGGCCGGGATAGGCGCCGGTGAGAACGCTCAGCGCATTCTCCTGTTGCGCGATCTCTCGCTTCAGATCAGCGACTTGTGCCGTGCTTTGGTCGAGCGATGCCTTGGCGCGTTCCACTGGCAAGCGGCTGTCGCGGCCCGCCTGAAAACGCAGCGAGAAAAGCTCGTGCGTCTTGGCGAAGGTCGATTGGCTCTCTTCAGCGATCGCGAGCTCACGATCGAGCTCAAGCAATCTGAAATAGCCATTTGCAGTATCGCTGACCAACGTGAGCATGAGCCCGCGGCGGATCTCTTCCTGCTGGTACATGTCCGCCCGCGCCGCTTCCGTCGCTCGGCGGATTCGTCCCCAGATGTCGAATTCCCATGCCGCATTCAGCAATCCCGTCGCGAAGTGGTAGGCACCCGAACCCACCGAACCCTGTTCGTCCAATGGTTGCTTTGCGCCACCCGCGTGCCCCTCGTAGCCGATTTGCGGAAGGGCCTCGGATTTCGCCACGCCAACGAGCTGGCGAGCCTGTTCGATGCGGCTGGTCGCGACCTGCAGGTCCGTGTTGTTCGCAAGCGCTTTGCTGATGAGAGCCTGGAGCGCCGGATCCTTGAACAGGTCCCACCAGCCCAGGTCGGCGAAGGACGTCGCATCCGACTGGTTGATCTGGAACCGAATGTCGTTCGGCTGGGCGATTTGGGGCCGCTGGTAATTCGGCCCCATGACGCACGCGCTAGAGCTCGCGCATAGGAGGGCCGCAGCCGTGGTCCGGACCAGCATTGTTTTGAGACGAGCGTCGGTCACTTGCTCCTCCTGTTCACTGGATCGCCGCCAGCATCTTCCTGAACCGCACCAGCGTGTAAGCGGTGTAGGCGCTGCCGATCGCGAACATCGCTGCCAGCTGGACCCACACCATCGAGAGAGTGGCGTTGCGGAACAGAACCGCCTGGCTGAAGCTGACGAAGTGCGTCGAGGGGACGAACTGCATCACCTTCTGCAGCCAGATCGGCATGCTCTCGAGCGGGGTCTGACCGCCCGAGAGTAAGCTCATGCTGATGAAGACCGGAAAGGCGAGCAGACCGAATTGCGGCATCGAACGGACGATCGTTGCCAGCATGATTCCGAGCGCCGTGACGGAAAAGAGATAGGTTGCGAGACCAAGCGCGAAGAGCGGGACCGATCCCGCAATCGGCACGCCGATCAGCCACTTTACGACGAAGAAAAGGCACAGCATCGCCGCGATGACGACCACCAGGCCATTGGCCCAGATCTTGGCAAACATCAGCTCGAATGGCCTGAGAGGCATCACCAGCAGGTGCTCGATGTTGCCATGCTCGCGCTCGCGCAAAACCGCAGCGCCGCACAAGAAGATCGCGAGAACCGAGATGTTGTTGATCATCTGGTTAATCGCGACGAACCAGCCCTGGTACATATTGGGATTGAACCGGGCCCGCGTGTCGAGCGTGACCAGCGGTTGGTTCTGGGTCCTCGCCGGCGCCGTC
>DASUCP010000235.1:0-3036 GCA_036275975.1 Sphingomicrobium sp. | reverse complement strand
TCATCACCGGCAGGAAGAGCATTCTCACTTATCTCTTGAAGCCTGTCCTGAAGGCTAGAAGCGACGCGCTGAGAGAGCGCTGAGCATCGGCAGCGGCCAGCGTAACCGGCGCCTGCTCATTCGAAGCAATGTTCACCGGAGTGTTCTGCAGGCGATAGCCGTGTGTCCATTCGCCCGATGAGGCGAAGGTCAGGACAGGGCGGTAGTCGCTGATCGTTTCACTATCCAGGACCTCGTCGCTTCCGTTGTCGAGCACGAACATATGGCCGGCCGCACGAGCGACGAGCACCGCATGGTCGGCGCGGCGGACGAGATCACGAACGATCACCAGATAAAGGTCGCGGCTGGAGAAACCCGCAGCGCGAAGCATCTGGTATTTCGCGATCGCATAATCTTCGCAATCGCCGCGACCGCTGCGGAACGTCTCATTGGCCGAGGACCAGACGTCCGGCTTGCCGAAGTGCCGCTGGTCGTCTTCGAACTCCACGCGGCGGTTGACGTAGCGGTTGACCGCCTTGAGCTGCTCGACAGGCGAGACCGAGGTCAGTCCCGCCGAGAAATGAGCGGCGGCGCCCGACGGACGGCCATATTCGACGGAATGCCAGCGTGCATCGAGGGGAGTACGGCTCACGCGCAGCGCGACGGAGCCGAACACGTCCGGTCGGCCACTGAACACGCCTTCGCTCACGCCTGTACCGGTCCGAAGGATCGCCGGAACGGCAAGCGGAACGGAATAGGACGCCGGCCGCAGCGTCGCTGCAACGGCGGGCCCCGCGTGCTGCTGCGACATGATCGCCGCGAGAGCGCTCGGGGCACCGAGGATCGCCTCGCTTTTCGAGAAGGAGAGTGAGGCGGCCGTGCCGGCGGGCAGAGCCTGCGCATGGGCTGCCGTCGGAAGGATCGCGGCAGCGGCTGCGCAAGCGAGCCAGGCTTTTGCGAGAACGCGCGTTGTCATGCGCATCGGTCTCGCAGGAGAAGGCGAAATTCTGCTTAGAAGAGATGGTTACCGCGACATTCACCAACGGCGCTGCGGCGCGGAATGTGGATCTCAGTACAGGGTGCTTATAAGCCGAAGGTGGCGCTCGATGATCGGAACTGCCGCTTTGGCGACGGGACGAAGCGTCGGGCTCCGGCCGGCCGCCGCATAATTGTTGTGCAACGTCAGCGCCTGGCGATGGATCTGCAGCTGTTCCTGGCGATACGTTGCATCGAAATCCGGGGCGGTGTCCAGCCTGTCGAGGAGCGCCTGCTGCTCCGGCTGTAGCCTCGCGGACGGGAGCAGGTTGAGGCGGCGTCCAGCGAAGGAAAGCTGGGAACCAAGACCATTGTGGGCTGCGATCTCCTGCGTTGCGAAGTCGCGGATCCGTGCGGAGGACGAGCGCTGCAGCGCCAGTTCTGAAGAGCGAATGATAAAAAGGTCCATCGACGCTGCAAGCGCCACGTATGCCGCGGCAGTTACGGCCTGAGGTCGCGCAGGGTGAGCGGAGGGCGGCGTGCGCAAGGGAGGCGCCGGGCGCGGTGCCGGCGAGGGCTGTTCATGCGCGCAGCCCGCGAGTGCTAGGCAGAGGGCCCAAAATGGTCGGAGACCACGCGGCAAATTTCAGCTCCTGCAGTTGCGCACGTCTAGCACAGGGGTGCCGGACGAACGGAAGCGAACGCAGCCGCCGCTTCGAAACGATGAATTATCGATGGTTTACCGCTATTTCGGAGAGGAATTTATTAAGTTTACCGCTGTAATCGGCTCTCGTGTTTAACGGCCGTAAACTCGCTGGTGCAGCGACCAGCTCGCGGGTCCTCAACGCCCGTCGCGATGCCGTTGTCCTCGGCGTGCTCATCATCGCCGTGATGCTGCTCATCTGGAATGGCAGCGCTTTCTTCAACAATCTCCGCATCGCCGGCCAGGACTTCGGTCCGGAAATCCGGCTCACCAGCACGGCTCTCACGCTCAACGTCGCTCTGATCTTGTTCGGCTGGCGCCGCTACGTCGACCTGCAGCATGAAGCGGAACTGCGTGCTGAGCAGGAGAGGCGGGCGGCGCTCCTTGCCACGACGGACCCGATCACCGGGCTCTATAATCGCAAGGGGTTCGCCGATCGCGCGAGCCAGCTCTGCGAGACCGCCGCTGCGCGGTCCGAGAATCTGGTCGTCATCTCGTTCCAAATTCACCGATTCAAGTCGGTGAATGACCAGCACGGGTACGAGGCTGGCGATCACTTGCTGAAGACGATTGCCGCCGAGCTCGGCGAACAGCTTGGTGCCGAAGCCGTGATCGCGCGGCTCAGTGGTGACGAGTTCGCCGTCGCCCTATCGCTGCCGCAGGTAGATACCGCTCGTGCGGACGTCCTCGCCGATCTGGTGCTTCGAACCGTCACTCGGCCGTTGCTGATCGAAGAACGGATCATCCAGGTCGGAGCATTCGCGGGGATCGCCTCCGCACCGGCGGGGAATGTGAGCATCCCTGACATCCTGAGGCGTGCGGACATCGCGATGGATCATGCACGGAGCGGCCGCGTCGCGCGCGCGATCTGGTTCGATGATGGGATGGAGCGAGCATTGGTCGCTCACGGCGAAATCGAGCAGGGAATTCGCCACGGTCTCGAGCACGGACAGTTCGTTCCATACTTCGAGCCGCAGGTTGATCTTTCGAACGGCGAGATTGTCGGCTTCGAGGTGCTCGCCCGCTGGATCCACCCGCTGTCGGGCGTGATCGGCCCAGACGTTTTCATTCCCATCGCCGAGGAAATCGGCCTGATCGGTCGTCTGTCGGAGCAGGTCATCACTGACGCGCTTCGCGAAGCGGCGAACTGGGACGCGAAGCTGAAGATCTCGGTCAACATCTCTCCGTCGCAGCTGGCGGACGGCTGGCTCGCGCAGCGAATCGTCAGGATCCTTTCCGAGACCGCTTTCCCGGCGGAACGGTTGGTCATCGAGGTGACGGAGAGCTCCCTCTTCGCTGACCTCGAGCTTGCCCGCACGATCGCCACCAGCCTCAAGAACCAGGGGATCCGGCTGGCACTGGACGACTTCGGCACCGGC
>DASUCP010000234.1:0-3916 GCA_036275975.1 Sphingomicrobium sp. | reverse complement strand
AGCGTAGGAAGGTGCTGGTGAGCGTCTTCGAGGCGATTGCCGATGCGCTCCTCGTCATCATCGAATGGGTCCTCTGGGTAGCGCCGCTGGGCGTTCTCGCGCTTGCGTTCGTGGTCGGCTCGGCTGCAGGCGGGGCCGCTTTTGCCGGGCTGGGGCACTACATCGTCCTGATCTCCGTGGTGGGGATCCTGGTCACTCTTGCCGGCTATCCGCTCGCGATCGTCCTCGGTCGCTTGCCGCCGATGGCCTTCATACGCGCAATGATCCCGCCGCAGGCGGTCGCGATCTCGACGCGGTCGTCCCTCGCTTCGCTCCCGGCGATGCTGGCGTCGGCGCGCACGCTTGGCCTTCGGGAGGAGGTTTCGGACGTCGCGCTGCCGATTGCGGTGGCACTCTTTCGCGCGACCGGTCCCGCGATGAATGTCGCCGTGCCGTTCTACATTGCGCACTGGCTCGGCATTCAGCCGACGGTCGGCCAAATGATCGCAGCGACAGCCGTGGGGGCTGTGATGAGTTATGGCGCCGTGAGCCTGCCGGGCGAGATCACCTACATCAGCTCGATCGCGCCGATTGCACTCGCGCTCGGGGTGCCGATCGCTCCGTTGGCGCTGCTGGTCGCCGTCGAAATGGTGCCGGACATCTTCCGCACAGTGGGCAACGTCACGCTGGATGTGGCGCTGGCGGTGATCGTCGACCGGTCATCCGGCGGGCCAGCCGGAAAGCTGAACGCCAGCTGACCACCGTTCGTCGATTGGCCTACTGAGGAAACGCGTTCGTCGGCGCGCCGACAAATCATCGACCTGTCATCGATCCGTGCACGACCGGGTCACGCGGCGAGTGCATATCCCTTCCTGCGATGCGGGGCAGAATCCCTCACTTCCCCAGTCCGCCCCGCGTCGCAAAAAAGGGAGACTGACATGTTGAAGACCCTCCCCGCCCTTGCAGCGTTGGCGGTCGCCGGTGCCCTGGTGATCCCGACGGTGAGCCAGGCCGCGGAAACGAACTCGGTTCGAGTATCCTATGCGGATCTCAATCTCGCCTCCAGCGTGGGGCAGCACAGGCTTCAGGGCAGGATTGTCTACGCCGCTCGCGTCGTTTGCGTGATCGAGGATTCGCGAGAGATGGCGCTCGCTACGGCGACGAACGAGTGCCGGTCCGATGCAATCGATCGCGCCCAGCCCGCTTACCAGGCGGCCGTTGCCTCCGCCCTTCACCCTTCAGTGACCGTGCTTGGAAGCACCTCGCTGATCGTCACCGGCCGCTAATGGCCGGGGTTGCCGGGAACCGCCGCGGGGCTTCGGCCACGCGGCGGTTTTCCTTTTTCCTAAGTTAGCGGCCGGCGATCGCGCGGACACGATCCGAATAGAGCCGCCCGACAGGCTGCTCCGTCCCATCCGCCAGCCTGGCGATCCAGCGGCCTGATGGGTTTCTGGTGAATCCGCTGATAAAGTCCTTCCGCACGATAGCCGAACGATGGAGCCGAACGAACAGGGCCGGGTCGAGCCCTTCCTCGAGCGCAGCCATCGAATGGTGGATCAGCCAGCTCCGCCGCCCCACGTGGAGACGCATGTAATCGCGTTCTGCGGAAACGCGATCGACGTCCTGAGCGGCGATACGGACCAGTCCGGAAAGGTCCGATGCCCAGAATTCCTCCAGCCACTGCGAGGCCTTGCCGCTGGGCGGTTGCGCGGTGCGCTGCTGCAGATAGACGCGCGCCCGGTCGAGGGCACGCTGAAGCCGGTTCGGATCTACCGGCTTCATCAGATAGTCGACCGCTTCGACTTCGAAGGCCGCGACCGCGAACTGATCGAAGGCGGTCACGAAGACGACCGCAGGGGAGGGGTTCGCCGCCGCCAGCGCTCGGGCGACTCCGATCCCATCCAGGCCTGGCATCGCGATGTCCAGGAGCAACAGGTCGGGATGCAGCGCCTCCGTCAGGTTTATTGCCGAATCCCCGTCGCTAGCTGTGCCGACGAGCTGAGCACCCTCGGCGCGCGCCAGCAGCAGCTGCAGGCGCTCGGCCGCAAGGGGTTCGTCGTCGGCGATCAGGACTCGGATGGGCTTATTCTCAAACATTCGTTTCCACCGGCATGGTGATCGAAACCTTGTACCCGCCGGCGTTCATTGGGCCGAAGCGGCAGCTTGCGTGGCTTCCGAACCGTGCGTCAAGTCGCTGGCAGACGTTCGACAGACCGAGACCGGTGCCTTCGTGCGTCGCAGCGGGGAGCTCGTCCTTGCCCCCATGCTTCAGCCAATTGCTGATCTCGACGACCATCCGGTGATTGTCGAGGTGGCGTGCGTCGATCCGGATGACCACGGCCTTGCGGCTCTTGGATACGCCATATTTGATCGCATTCTCGACGATCGGCTGAAGCAGCAGGGCAGGCATGCGCGCCTGCTCGAGCTCCTTCGGCACGTCGATTTCGACGTGGAGCCTGTCCGGGAAGCGCGCCTTCTCAATGTCGAGGTAAAGTCGCTGGAGGTCGATCTCCTCCGCGAGCGTGACGTCGGCGCCGGGGTCGAGCGACAGGCTGGTCCGGAAGAAGGTCGAAAGCGCCATCAGCATGGCTTCGGCGCGGTCCGTGCGACCGGTCATCACGAGCGAGGACAGCGAATTGAGGGTGTTGAACAAGAAGTGCGGATTGACCTGGTAGCGAAGCGCGCGGACCTGCGCGGCCTGCGCCGCGCTCTCCGCGTCCGCCAGCCGCCGCTGCGCTCCCAGAGCTTCGGCCTGCGCCTGGTTGGCGAGATAGAATGCGCTCCAGGCGAGGAAGAAGAACAGCCACACCACCGAAGCGTCAAGCGCGTAGCGGAGCCGTTTCATCGGCTCGAGCTCGTGCACGTTGGGCATGGTCAGCACCAAAGGCTCCGCCGCTGTCCGCTCGATCCGGATCCTGTTGCCCTGCTCGACGACGGTAAAGCCCTCGCGCGCCTGGAAGCGGAATTGCTCTTTGCTTTGCGGAAGAAGGTCCTCGGTAAGAACGAGCGCGCCTCCCATGACCAGAGCGGCAACCGCCGAGCTAACCGCCGCGATCACGGCGCGGCGGCGGATGTTCGAGTCCTGCCCGAATATCGTGATCGACAGATAAATCAGGCCAGTGATGATGATGCCGATGCCGATGACGAACAGCTTGTCTTCGAGCGTGGTCAGCGGATCGGTGCCGAGAAACGCCCTGACGATCACGGTCAGGGCGTAGAAGAACCAGAATCCCAGGATCGATTTGACCGCAAAGGGCCAGTCGCTGAACCGCGTCCGGACCGCGGGTTGAGGCATCATGAGCATTTGGTCCGTCATCGCTCAAAAACCTCTCGGCGCAAACCGCCGCCTGCCCGTTGGCAGAAGTGCCGCCGCGTCCCGTCGAAACGGGACGCGTGGCGGAACGCGCGCGCTCTTCCGCTCGTTGCAGCCGGGCAATGATAGGGGACTGAGGTGCCGCTGTGAATGATGACAAGAAAGAGGAGGCTCCGCCGCCGGTGATCAACAAGGAGCCGGCTGGCGAATATGAACGCAAACTCAAGCGCCACCCGGACGATCCGGACGCGAAGGTCGATGTCGGCAGTGACGAATCCATGGATGCATCCGACCCGCCCTCAGCAACGCAACCCGGCGAGAACGACGAGCCAGCACCCTCGTCAGGCTTCCCGGACTAAGTTTCGGAAGCGTCACAAAAACGCCGCGCCGTTGCAATAATTCAACAATCCACAGTTTTGAGACTGCTGGTGTATTTCTAACCTAGACGCGGTGACTCCCCTCTGATTCAATATGAATGGGGGGTGGGACTGTGGTTAAGTTTCTCGAAACCAATACCGCCGCATGATCCCGCCTGGGAATAAGGAGTCGGGTTCATGATTACGCGGACGAGCCAGCCGGCTAGCGGGGCCATGCTGATCTCCGAAATGAAGGAGTTCGCAGGGT
>DASUCP010000233.1:0-2022 GCA_036275975.1 Sphingomicrobium sp. | reverse complement strand
GCCGTTCCGGGTGCGATGGTGAGGGAGCGCGCGGCACGATCGCAGGCGCCGGCGGGTCCACTGGCTAGCGCACCATTCGCCGCGACTCGAAGCGCGAGTGCGTCGCGCGCAATCAGGCTCTCGATGCCCTCCGCAGCGGCGCGTGACTGGTCTTGCGCGCGGCCCCTCAGGGCATCGTTCGCCTTGCGGATTCCCGTTTCGCCGAGCAGGGTCAGGGCAATGCCGATCGGCAGCAGGACTGCCGTCAGGATGAGAAGCAACTTGGCCGCGGTCGGCAGCCGGCCAAAGCGCTCGGCAGCCGTCATCGGGTGAACCAGAATCCGTTAGGTAAGCTTGCCGATGAGCTTGGTGAAGTCGTCGGGAACGGGCTCACGCAAGGTGTCGTCATAGACTGAGCGAAGTGCCCGGCCGAGATCGCCGGAACGCTGCTTCCGAGCCGAGCGGTCGGGAGATTTCGAGCTATTCGAGTGCCTGGAATGACCGGCTCCCTTACTCTCGGTTCCCTTCTTGGCACTCAACTCCTCGTCCCCCCTCGCGCGGGTTCTCGGCGCGCGTCATACAAGTCTGGCATCACGGCGCAACGGCTACGAGCACAGCGCACCGCTTCGGTACACTGCCTCGATACGAAAAATGGGCCGGCCCACCGCTTCGAAGACATGATCATCGGCTTTGCAGCGTGCCCAACCCAGCGTCGGAAACCAAATCGCTCATGCTTGGTTCCACACGGCAGACGACTTCTCTTGGGGGCGGTGCAGGCAAGCAACAGTAGCTTCTACAGGGTTGCAACAATTAGGACGCGCCGCCAAAGACGGCGCAAATCACGTTTCGAGGGAGAATTCAGACCTATGTCCCTTGGCCAGGAACTCGCCCCACATCTTCCATTCCTTCGCCGGTACGCGCGCGCCCTCACGGGCAGCCAGGCTCACGGCGATGCATTCGTCCGAGCGACACTTGAGGCGATCGTCGCAAAGCCGGACGAATTCCCCCGCGACGTCGATCCGCGGCTTGGTCTCTACAAGACCTTCCACGCGATCTGGTCGACTGCCAACGTCGAGGAAGGCGAAGAGCCGTCGCGGAGCCCGGTCGGTCCGGAAGGAATCGCGCATGCACGCCTTTCGCGCATCACCCCGCTCTCGCGCCAGGCGTTGCTGCTGACTTCGCTCGAGGGCTTCTCGTCGGAAGACACGGGCTACCTGATCGGCGCGAGCCCGCAGGACGTGGACAACCTCGTCGCCGAAGCGCTCGAGGAAATCGAGCGTCAGACGCTCGCGGACGTGCTCATCATCGAGGATGAGCCGATCATCGCGATGGATATCGAGACGATCGTCCGCGACCTCGGACACAATGTCACTGGCGTTGCAGTGACCCGCGACGAAGCCGTTGCGCAGGCGCGGCAGAATCCGCCGGGCCTGGTGCTTGCCGACATCCAGCTCGCCGACGATTCGAGCGGGATCGATGCGGTGAAGGATATTCTCGCGGAATTCTCCGTGCCGGTGATCTTCATCACCGCGTTCCCCGAGCGGCTGCTGACTGGAACCCGTCCGGAGCCGACCTTCCTCATCACCAAGCCGTTCCAGCGGTCGACCGTGAAAGCGGCGATCGCCCAGGCTCTTTTCTTCGACGCGGCGACCGTTCCGGCAGCCTGAACCGCCATCGGGAACACGACTCCGGTCGGCGCGTTGGCCGGAGGAACGTTGATTTCGTGACGAGAGCATAATGGCTGACCCGAGACATTCCGAACCCTCGGTCGTTGAAACGACGACCGAGGCGCGCGCTGGCTCCACGCCGGGCGTTGCGCGGAACGTCCTGGTCATAGGAACCCTGCTGGTGATCATCATTTTTGCGGTGATCGTCTTGGCCGGCAGACCCTGAGTCCCTACCTCCTCGTTGCGGGCATCGTTCATGTTCGATCCAACTGCGCGCGGCCACGGTCGCGCGCCGGCACAGGGTGGGGTTTGAGTTTGACCGAAGATCGCGAAGATGACCGACCAGCCAGCGCTTCGGCCGATCCGGTGCCGCTGT
>DASUCP010000232.1:0-5028 GCA_036275975.1 Sphingomicrobium sp. | reverse complement strand
GCCCGGAACAGCTCGGCATCCCACGCCGGCAATCCCGGCGCTTTCGGATCGAGCTCGTTTGCCAGCGACGGAGCGCTCGCGATCCGCCAGCGCATGCGCGCGCCGCTCAAATTGGCGTGGCCGCCGAGCCGAATCAAAAAGGCCGCCACGCCAGACCGCTCCGACGCGACGGCAAGCCGCCGCGTAGCGGTGAAGTCGAGCGACTTCGGGTCGCCCCAAATCTCGCCGACGACAGCGGAGAGCGCGGAGCATCTTAGCCCCTCCTCCATCGCCCACAGCGCGTCGCGGGCGTCACGCGCCTCGACATGGATGAGGTCCTGGCTCGGAAGGCCCGGCGGATGTACCCGCCCGCTCTCGAGGATCGCCATTCGGTCCTGCACCCAAAGCAGCGGCTTGTCCGGCTTGGCCTGCGCCAGAAGGAATCCCGCCCAGCCGCCGTCGCGCGGGTGAGCGGCGAACAGCTCCGAAAGAGTCGATCGCTCAGGTTGAGGCAGTCGCCAGTATTCCTGCGAAAGCAGGAATCCAGTCTGGGCTCCTGCCTTCGCAGGAGCGCCAACGCCCGACGCGGAGACAGCTCCGCCGGCGACGAGAGATAAGCCTTTCGCCACACGACTCACAACGCTTTTGTTCTACTTTTGTTCTTTATCTCGCGAGTCGGCCAGGAGAGTCAATCGCGCGACTCGGACGCTCCAATTTCCTCAAGGAAACGAATGATTTCGCGGACGGCCGCGCGCGTCCCTCGCTTCGAAACCGCAAAGCCCATGTGGGTCGAACTGACCTCGACCGCCTTGTCGCGACTCTCGTCGGTTCCGCGCGCCGAGGGCGCTCCGACAATCCCGTCCCGCCGCGACCAGATCGCGAGCGTCGGCACCGGCGGCTTCTCGACGCTGTCGGGGATTGGCGGAGCATCCACCGGATGGCCGGCAACCCATTCGTAGAGCCGCCACACGTTCGTGTACCGGCGGCGATCGCCCCATACGGGCGAGCCCAAAGTCACGACTGCGCGCACGCGCTCCGGCTCAGCCCGCGCCAGCTCGCGCGCATAGAGCCCGCCGAGGCTCCAACCGACCAGCAGCATTGGCTCATCGTGGCCGCAGAGGTCGACGGCGCGCTTGAGTTGCTCGAGCGTATCTGGCCGAGCACCTAGGTTCATGCCGTGCCGCCACGGATGCACTCGAAAGCCGCCCTCGGCGAGCGCCCGGCGCAATTCCATCGTCGTCCGGTCGTTGGCAATGAAGCCCGGGATCACTAGCGTCGGAACGCCGTCCTTCGGCCCACGCGGTCCCTTGTACCCGAACCCGCGCCAGAACCGCGATCCCAGCGCTGCGGCTTCCTTCAGCCGCGCCGCGCCGCTCGGAGCGCCATCCTCGCTCAGAGAAATTCGCTCCCCATCAGTTCCTGAAGCGCCTGTGGCAGCTTCACGCGCCCGTCGGCCGTCTGATGGTTCTCCAGCAGCGGCACCAGGATTCTCGGCGACGCCAGCGCAGTGTTGTTGAGCGTGTGCGCGAACCGCACCTTCCCGTCGCTGCCACGGTAACGGATGTTCGCGCGCCGCGCCTGCCAGTCGTGCAAGGTCGAGCAGCTGTGAGTCTCGCGATACTTGCCGAGGCTCGGCACCCAGCTCTCGATATCGTTCATGCGATATTTGCCGAGACCCATGTCGCCCGTCGACGTCTCGATCACCTGGTATGGGATCTCCATCGCGTCGAGCAGCTCCTCGGCGAGGCGCAGCAGGGTGGCGTGCCATTCGGCCGATTGGTTCACGTCGGCTTCGCAGACGACATATTGCTCCACCTTCACGAACTGGTGGACTCGCAAGAGGCCCCGCACGTCCTTGCCGGCGCTACCGGCCTCTCGCCGGAAGCAGGGCGAGAAGCCCGCGTAGAGGATCGGTAGTTGGGCGCCCTCGATGATCTCGCCGGCGTGTAGCGAGGTCAGCACCACCTCCGCCGTCCCAGCGAGCCACAGATCGTCGTTCGGAAGCTCGTACGTCTCCTCGCGATGGCCGGGAAATTGGCCCTGGTTGAGGAAGGCCTGCTCGCGCGCGATCGCGGGCACGGTGATCGGCGTGAAACCGGCGTTAGCGATCTTCTCGAGAGCCCAGCCCATCAGCTTGGTCTCGAGCAGCGCGAGACGACCCTTGAGGCAGTAGGTGCGGCTGCCCGACACCTGCGTCACTCGCGACAGATCGCCCCACCCGTTCTTCTCGATGAGGGCGACGTGATCGAGCGGCTCGAACTCGAATTCCGGCGGCTCGCCGACAGTGCGGATGACCTCGTTGAAGCTTTCATCGGGGCCGACGGGTGCGCCTTCGTAGGGAATGCCTGGAAGCTGCAGCATCAGCGCCTTGAGCTCTGCTTCCTTGTCAGTGAGCTCGCCTTCGAGCGCGGATGCCCGCGCGCCCGCTTCCTTCGCCTGCCGGCCGAGCTCCGCTTTCTCTTCCGGCGTCGCGTCCTTGAACTTCGCGCTGACGGCGTTCCGTTCGGCGCGCAGCCGATCGATCTCGGTCTTCCCGGCGCGCACCTCGGCATCGAGCGTCAGCAGCGCGTCGAGGTCGAGGTCCACGTTCTTGTCGCGGATCGCGCGTTCGACCGTCTCGCGGTTCGCCTTGATGAAATCCAGCGCCAGCATGCGGGTTGCCTAGCGCAAGCTAGTCGAAGTGCAACCGGCGGTAGCTACCCCGGAAGTAAAGCAGCGGATCCATGCTCGCGTCGAAGCTCGCTTTCACCACCTGCCCGACGAGGATGTGGTGGTCGCCGCCGTCGTAAACCGCGAAGCGCTCGCATTCGAACACGCCGAGCGAATCCTTGAGGATCGGAGCGCCGGCCTCGCCGCACGCCCACGGCGTGGTTCCGAACCGGTCCTCGTCGCGTGTCGAGAAACGGATGGAGGCCGGCTGCTGCCCCGTCTGCAGGACGTTGATTGCGAAGTGCGATGCCTCGATCAGCGCCGGTGCGCTTGCCGCCTTCTTGTACAGGCACACGAGCAGCAGGGGCGGATTCAGCGAGACGGAGGTGAAGCTGTTGACGGTCAGGCCGGCGGGTTCGCCATCCGGCTTCAAACAGGTGACGACCGTCACGCCCGTGGCGAAGCAGCCGAGGGCGTCGCGAAGCGTGCGCGGGTCGTGGCCGCTGCGATATTCGCCCTTCGTCGTCTCCGCCATGCATTTGGCTATAGCGCGCTCGACTGCCATTGCGAGGCGCGATAGCGGGGACGCGGTCAGGTGAGGGGAGAGCTTTTCATGAATCGTTTGGCGCGCGCTTGGATGATGGTTGGACTGGCAGCGGTCGCAATGGCTGCCACGTCTGCGGCTCCGAAAACGGATCCGAACCTCTACCTGGAGCAGGTCGACGGCGCCCGCGCGCTCACGACGGCGAAGGCGTGGAATGCGAAGACGCTCGCCGTGCTCGAAAAGCAGCCCGGTTTCGCGGACTATCGCGCCAGGGCGCTGGCACTCCTGTCGACCAACCAGAAGATTGCCGAGCCCGACGCGATCATCGGCGATAAGGTCCTGAACTTCTGGCAGGACGAGCAGCATCCGCGCGGAATCTGGCGGGTGTCGCCGCTCGCCGCCTTCGCGGCAGGCAAGCCTGAGTGGCGAACGCTCCTCGACATCGACGCGATGAGCAAGGCCGACAACAAGAAGTGGGTCTTCAAGGGCGCGGACTGCCTCTCGCCCGCTTACGTCGATTGCATGGTCAGCCTGTCCAACGGCGGCGGCGACGCCGTTGAAGTGCGCGAGTTCGATCTCACCAAAGCGGCGTTCATTCCCGGCGGGTTCTTCCTTCCGACCGCGAAAAGTCAGCTATCCTGGGCCGGCCCCGACGTGCTCTTCGTCGGCACCGATTTCGGATCGGGAACGCTGACCGATTCTGGCTACCCGCGCGTCGTCAAGCTGTGGCGCCGCGGAACGCCTCTTTCCGCCGCGAAGATGATCGCCGAAGGCCAGAAGACGGACGTGTCGGTCGCCGCGAACACGCATGTCGACGGGCCGCGCACCTGGCCGATCCTCAACCGCTCGGTCGATTTCTATCATTCGAAGATCAGCCACATCGCGCCCGACGGGCGCCTGGTTCCCTGGCCGCTTCCCGATGACGCGCAAATTCAGGACGTCCTCGATGGACGGATCATCGCTTCCCTGAAGACGCCGTGGCAGGGCCATCCCGCCGGAGCGCTCGTCGCATATTCGATTCCCGACCTGCTCGCCGGGGAGACTCCAGCGATCGAAACGGTGTTCGTGCCCAACGCGCACCAGGCGGTCGAGGAAGTCTCCGCCAGCCAATCCAAGGTGTGGGTTAAATATCTCGACGACGTGTCGGGCCGCCTGACGGCGCTGACCCGTGCCCCTGACGGCACGTGGAGCGGCACGCCGGTTGCGCTGCCCGACAAGTCCACCGTTCACCTGAACGCCGCTGCATCGACTCAGGATCTCGCCTTCGCGACCGTCGAAGGGATGCTGACTCCGCCGACCTTGTTCCGTGCCGATCCGGCAAGCCCACCCGCGGCGATCCAGGCGCTGCCGCCGCAGTTCGATGCCTCGAACATGGTCGTCGAGCAGAATTTCGCCACCTCGCCGGACGGGACGAAAATTCCGTATTTCCTCGTCCACCGGAAGGACGTGACCGGCCCGGTTCCGGTGCTGATGCACGCCTATGGCGGCTTCGAGCTCGCCCAGACGCCGAGCTATCTGGTACACGAGCCCTACCGCTCCGGCCCGCTCGCGCTCTTCTGGGCGCAGCAGGGCAATGCTTACGTCCTCGCCAATATCCGCGGCGGCGGAGAATATGGGCCCAAATGGCACAATGCCGTGCTGCGCGAGAACCGCCAGAAGGCTTACGACGACCTTTACGCCGTCGCCGACGACCTTATCGCCCGCGGCATAACGCAGAAGGGCCGCCTTGCCGTCTCGGGCCGCTCCAATGGCGGCCTGATGGCGTCGGTCGCGATCACCGAGCGGCCTGACCTGTGGGGCGGCGCAATAATCGGCTCGCCCCTCGTCGACATGAAGCGCTATTCGCACCTGCTCGC
>DASUCP010000231.1:0-2975 GCA_036275975.1 Sphingomicrobium sp. | reverse complement strand
GCTTCACCAGCTGCTTGAGCTCGAGGGTTATTCGAAGCGCGACGTCGATGGCGTGATCATCGGCACGGTGGTGCCGCGCGCGCTCCACAATCTCGAAGTGCTCGCGACGAAATATTTCGGCGCGCAGCCGTTGATTGCCGGCCAGGGAAGCGCGGCGTGGCCCATCGCGCTCGACGTCGACGAGCCGCAGAACGTTGGCGCGGACCGCGCGCTCAACGCGATCGCGGTACATGCCAAATATCCGGGGGATCTGATCGTCATCGATTTCGGAACCGCGACCACCTTCGACGTGGTCGACGCGTCGGGTGCCTACAAAGGCGGCATCATTGCGCCGGGTATCAACCTGTCGCTCGATGCGCTGGTGAACGCCGCGGCGAAGCTCCCGCGCATCGCCATCGAAGCACCCCGCGACAACCTCTCGGTGATCGGCCGCACCACGCAGGACCAAATGCTGATTGGCATCTACTGGGGCTATGTCGCCATGCTCGAAGGGTTGGTGGAGCGCATGAAGCGCGAGCTCGGCCGGCCCGTTAAGGTGGTGGCGACCGGGGGCCTCGCCGACCTGTTCGACAAGTACACTCAGGTGTTTGACGCGATTGAGCCCGATTTGACGATTCAGGGGTTGGCCCTGCTGTACGACATGGCGGTCCGCTCGAAATGATCCCCGGCGAAGAGCTTCTGTTCGTCGCGCTCGGCGGCTCAGGCGAGATCGGCATGAACGTCAATCTCTACGGCTGCCGCGGCCAGTGGATCATGGTCGACCTAGGCCTGAATTTCGCGGGACCGGACTATCCGGGGATCGAGCTCATCCTGCCTGACCTCGAGTTCATCGAGGACCAGCAGGAACGGCTTGCCGGAATCATCCTGACGCATGGGCACGAGGACCATATCGGCGCCCTCCCTTATCTCGCGGAGGAGCTGAAGAGCCCGCTATTCGCGACGCCGTTCACGGCCGGTCTCATCGCCGGCAAGCTTGAAGAAGAGGGGCTGACCGGCGCGGTCAAGCTCAACATCGTCGAGCGCGGTGGCACGGTCGAGCTCGGGCCGTTCCGGGTAAGCTTTGTCGCGCTTTCGCATTCGATTCCCGAAGGCAACGGCCTGCTGATCGAGACCCAGTTCGGGAACATCTTCCATACGGGTGACTGGAAGATCGACGAAACTCCCGTGATCGGTGAAGCGCCCAGCACCGACATCCTCACCGAAATCGGTGACCGCGGGGTGCTTGCGCTCGTCTGCGACTCCACCAACGTCTTCCAGGACCAGCCGTCCGGCTCGGAGGAAAGCGTGCACGCTGGTCTCCTCGCCCAGGTGCTGGAGGCGAACGGCCGCGTTCTCGTGACCACCTTCGCGTCGAACGCGGCGCGGCTGCAGACGATCGGGCGAGTTGCGCACGAAGCGGGGCGGCGCGTGTGCATTGCGGGACGCTCGCTGGAGCGCATCCTGCGCGTTGCCCAAGCGACTGGGTATCTGAAGGATTTCCCCCCGCCGATCAGCTTCGACGACGCGATGCGCCTGCCGCGCGGCGAAGTCCTGATCATCGCCACGGGAGGACAGGGCGAGCCCCGTGCGGCGCTCGGGCGCATCGCCGGCGGAACGCACGAGCTCAAGCTCACCGACGGCGACACGGTCATCTTCTCATCGCGTATCATTCCCGGCAATGAGATCGCGATCGGGGGGATCATGAACCAGCTGTCCGATCTCGGCATTCGGATCGTTACGGAAAAGCAGGCGCACGTGCATGTCTCGGGGCATCCTGGCCGGCCGGAGCTGATCCAGATGTACAAATGGGTGCGACCGCAGATTGTCGTTCCGGTCCACGGAGAGCCGCGTCATCTCGCGGAGCATGCACGGCTGGCGCTCAGCCACGGCGTTGCCGAAGCCATCGTCCAGCGGAATGGCGATGTCATCCGCCTAGCTCCGGGCGAGCCGAAGAAGGTCGACGAAGTTCGCGTCGGCAGGCTCGTCCTCGATGGTGATGTCATCCTTCCCGCAGACGGCGCAACAGTGAACGAGCGACGAAAGATCGGCTATGGCGGCCTCATCGCCGTGTCCCTTCCTGTCGGGCAGAACGGGGAACTTGCGGGCGAGCCGCTGATCCGGCCGTTCGGGGTTCCGGTCGAGGAAGACCGCGAGGACTTCATCGCCGATGCTACCGATGCGGCGCGACGCGCCTACAGCGGTGGCGTGGATGAGGAGAAAGTTCGAGAGTCGGTGCGGCTTGCGGTGCGTCGATGCGCGACTCTGTGGACCGGCAAGAAGCCGGTCGTCGAGGTCATGCTGCTCCAGGTCGCATGAAACTTACCTCGATCGTCGCGATCTATTTCCTGTGCTTCGTCGGAAGCGCCTTCATCCTGCTTCCGTTTGGCGTGAAGACGACCGAGGAGATCGGGGGAGAGAAAATCCCAGGCCAGGCCGAAAGCGCGCCGCATCAGTTCAACCTGAAGCGGCACTTCGTGAAAGCAGCGGTCCTGGCGGCGGTGATCTTCGCCATTTTCTACGCGAACTGGACGTTCGGCTGGATCACGCCCGACGATCTGGACTTTTACAACCCGCCTGAGACAGCCACTAATTCCTAGCGGCGCTTGTCGATCGCCTGCCCCAGGGCTGCGTAGAGCTTGCCCATGTCGGAGGACATGAGCGTCACCGCGATCATTCCGCCGTCGCGTTCCGCGAGCACGCGCCGGAGCATGGCTTCGAAATCGTGGACGTAGCGGTTTACCGACCGCTGGAACTCGAGGTCGCTGTCGTAATGGGCGCGAATGCCGCGCGTCTCACTACCGTCGATCAGCCGGACCGCGCGGCGGGTGAACACTCCGCGGTTGCCCTTGAGATAAGCGCCCCAGGCCTTGTCGTCGATCTCGTCGGACAGGATCTTGCCGACGTCGATCGCGGCCGAATGCATTGAGTCGATGAGCAGGGCGACGCGGCGCGCAAAGGCTTCGCTGTCCTTCTCGCGCTGCTCCTTGTTCGTCTCT
>DASUCP010000230.1:0-16499 GCA_036275975.1 Sphingomicrobium sp. | reverse complement strand
CGGACCGACAGGAGGTGCCCGCATGAACCGTGTCGACAGCATGTTTCGAGGCATGGGCGAGGCGAAGGCGCTCGCCTCAGTCGAAATCCCCTCGCTCGAAGGCAAGGTGAGCGACGAGGAGTGGAACCTTCGCGTCGATCTCGCGGCCGCGTACCGCATGGTCGCTTACTATGGATGGGACGATCTCATCTTCACGCATTTGTCCGTGCGGATTCCGGGGCCGGAGCACCATTTCCTGCTGAATCCATACAATTTGATGTTCGAGGAAGTGACGGCGTCGTCGCTGATCAAGGTCGACGTTCAGGGCAATCCGGTCGAGCCGACTCCGTTCATCACCAATCCCGCCGGCTTCACGATTCATTCGGCGATCCACATGGCGCGGGAAGATGCGCATGCCGTGATGCACCTGCACACCCCTCAGGGGCAGGCAGTCAGCGCGCAGGGCGACGGCCTGATGCCGCTGACACAGGCGGCGATGCTGGTCCGCGAAGACCTCGCCTATCACGATTATGAAGGCATCGCGGTCGATCTCGACGAGCGCGAGCGGATAGTGGCCGATCTCGGTACGAAGAACCTGATGCTGCTTCGGAACCACGGTTCCTTGGCCGTCGGTGAAACGGTCGGCGAAGCGTTCATCCGCCTCTACACGCTCGAGCGTGCGTGCCAGGCGCAGGTGATGGCGCTGACCGCAGGCGACAACGTCAACAACCCGCCGCAAGGCTCGCCGGAGGTGGCGGCGCAGCAGGGCGCAGTCGGGTTGAAGCTCGCGGCCAAGCTGCTCGCCTGGCCCGCGCTGAAGCGGAAGGCGTACCGGCTCGACCCGAGCTTCGCGACCTAGGCCGGCTCGGCGACCTTCACTTCGGCGACTCGCTGATGGAACGCCTCGCGGTCATATTGTGCCCGCGAGCTGATCGCGATCCGGTTCCAGGTGTTGATCATCGCCGAGGCGAGCGTCAGCCAGACGATCTCATCCTCGGAAAAATGCGGCTTAAGCGCGTCGAACGCTTCCCTCGGCGCGTGACCTTCCGAAATGTTGGTAATCTCCTCGACCCACTGCAGGACCGCGCGCTCCTTGTCGTTGAACAGTGAGCTTTCATCCCAGGCGTCGAGCATGACCAGCCGCTCGAATTTCTCGCCGTCGCGGAGCGCCTCGTCGGTGTGCATGCCGATGCAGAAGGCGCAACCGTTGATCTGAGAAGCCCTGACCTTGAGGAGATGGTAGATGGTCTTGTCGACTTTCGGAGCGATCGTCTGCTCCAAGGCGATGAGGTGCCTGTAAGCTTCCGGCGCAACCTTGGTGAAATCCATGCGCAGTGGCTCGGCCATCTTCGATCTCCTCGTCTGTGCGATTGCAACAGCCGTGAATATGTGGTCGCAACGGCCGGATTGAAGCGGTTAGCGGCGGCCGGAGGGGGTGAATGAGACGAGCGGCATCGGTTTCCGACTATCGCGCGCTCGCGAAAGCGCGCCTGCCGCATTTCCTGTTCGAATATCTCGACGGCGGTTCGTACGACCAAGTGACACTTCGGCGGAACGTCGAAGACCTCCGGTCCATCGCACTCAAGCAGCGCGTCCTTCGCGACGTCTCGTCGATCGACCTTTCCACCGAACTGTTCGACCACCGTTGGGCGATGCCGGTGGGACTAGGGCCCGTCGGCCTTGCCGGCCTTTATGCCCGCCGCGGCGAAGTGCAGGCCGCGCGCGCGGCTGCCGCAGCGAACGTCCCGTTTGCACTGTCGACTGTGGGCGGCTGTTCGCTCCGCGAGGTCGCCGCGTCGGGGCGCGTGCCGTGGTACCAGCTCTATTTCGTCAAGGACCGCGGCTTCGTCGCCGACATGATCGGTCGCGCCAAAGAGGCAGGTTGCGGGGCGCTCGTTCTCACCGTCGATCTCGCGGTGCCGGGCTCGCGGTATCGCGATTATCGTGCCGCGGGCGGCGGATTGCGGCGCTGGGGCCAGCTGCTCGCGCGACCAGAATGGCTGTGGGACGTCGGCGTTCGTGGCCGTCCGATCAGCTTGGGCAATCTGGAGCCGATTGTCGGCAAGCGCGCGCCGCTGAGCGACTTCCAGGCGTGGATCCACGCGAATTTCGATCCGTCTGTCACTTGGCAAGACGTCGAGTGGGTGCGGCGGCAATGGAAGGGTCCGCTGATTATCAAGGGCATACTCGATCCCGACGACGTGAGGCAGGCCGCAAACAGCGGAGCCGACGCGATCGTCGTTTCGAACCATGGCGGGCGCCAACTCGATGGAGCTCTATCGAGCGCGCGAGCGCTTCCAGCGATTGCGGAGGCGGTTGCCGGAAGAATGCCGATCCTCGCGGACGGCGGCGTTCGCTCGGGGCTCGACGTCGTAAGGATGCTCGCGCTCGGAGCGAACTTCGTGCTGATGGGCCGCGGCTGGGCCTATGCGCTTGCCGGAGACGGCGGCGCGGGCGTGGCCAATGTCCTGAAGCTGGTTGAGGCCGAGATACGTGTCGCGATGGCGCTCACCGGTGTAACAAGCATCCGCGAGATCGGTGCCGATCTAATCGCAAGATGATGGTCGGGGAGAGAGGATTCGAACCTCCGGCCCCTGCCTCCCGAAGACAGTGCTCTACCAGGCTGAGCTACTCCCCGACCGGAACCCGCTTGAGTGCGACGGATGGTCGCGACGGGAGCCAAGGCCGCGGCTAGATAGAGGGGGGTTCATCGAAGCGCAACCGCCTAATCAGCGGCCGATGACGCCCATCCACTCATGGGGCCGGACGAACTTCTCCCGCGGCGAGCCCGGACGAGCGTTTGCGACCTCGGTTTCTTCGATCCTGCGCCAGTCGTCGTAGTCGGTGGCGAGTACGCCGCGGCTTTCGAGGAGTCGCTTGAGCCCCGTCGCGCCTTCGCGTTCGCTGGCGGCCGCGCCGGGCATCGCCGCAGCGATCTGGTCGGCGACCTCATAGCCGTCGGGGCGGTTGGTGCCGATCGTGCCGGTCGGTCCACGCCGAGCCCAACCGACCGCATAGAGCCGGTCGGAAATGCGCCCGCTCGTGTTGACGAACTTGCCGCCCTCGAAAGGCACATCAGGAATCGGCGAGGTCGAATAACCGATTGCGGTGATGATAAGCGACGCCGGCACATCGTAGGTTTCCCCGGTCCCGCGCGCTGCGCCCTTCTCGTCCAGCTCGGTCCGTTCGACGATCACCCGCTCCGCCCTCGCCTCGCCTTCGATCCGCACGGGCTTGGCGAAGAAATCAAAGACCATGCGCTTTGGCTTCTCGTGCGGGAGCGCGGCGAAGCTGCGAAGAATGGTCACCGACTTGCGCAGTCCCGGCTCGAGCGGCTCATCGGCTTCGAGCGGCGGGAAGTCAGACAGGTCAACTTCCGGCACAGAAGCTTCGAGGTGCCCTAACTCGCCAAGCTCCTTCGGAGTCATCGCAACCTGGTGCGGCCCGCGGCGGCCGAGGATCGTGACCGTCCGGACTCGGCTGCGATCTAGCGCGTCCAGGGCATGACCGACGATGTCGGAGCCATCGAATTCGTGGCGAGTCTTCGACAGGATGCGGGCGCAGTCGAGTGCGACGTTGCCGACGCCGACGACGACCGCGTCATTACCATCGAGCGGCGGATTGAGGTCGGCGAAGTCGGGATGACCATTATACCAGCCGACGAACTCCGCCGAGCCGATGACTCCGGGAAGGTCTTCGCCGGGAATGCCGAGCTTGCGGTCGTGCGGCGCGCCGGTGGCGAGGATCGCCGCGTCGTAGAGGTCGAGCAACTCGCCGACCGAGACATCCGTGCCGACCGACACATTGCCGATAAAATCGACGCCCGCGCTCTCGGCTGTCTTGTCGTAGCGCTTGCTGACCGCCTTTAGCGACTGGTGATCGGGCGCGACGCCGAAGCGGATGAGACCGTAAGGAACCGGATAACGATCGAGGATGTCGATGCGGGCGTTCTCGCCGTACGCTTTCTCCAGCGCCTCGGCGGTGTAGAAACCCGCAGGACCCGAACCGACAATCGCGAAATGCCGCATCGCCGCTCCTTTCGAGCCAAGGCTTAGCGGCTGTAACCTAGGCCGTCAGCCCCGATGATCCTCGAGCAGTACGCTGCCCTTTTTCTGGAGGACGCCCTGGATCAATCCAGAGAACATCCCGAGCATCGGAGGCAGAAGGACCTTGAGATGAACCTTGTTGTCCATCACGTCGATTTGTGCCGCGACCGATTGGCCCATTGCGGCGACATCGAGGTTGAGCTGGTCGCCGGTCCAGCCGCTCTGCACCTGGGCGCCGCCCGGAATATGCTGCTCCAGCTTGTGCAGGTTATTCGCGATCCGGCGGCGCGCCTCGTCCTTGCCGAGACTGTGCGGAAGATCGACTTCGATGGGCTGAGTCATAGCTGCGACGTGGCCCGCTGTTCAGCGCTTTTCAAGTTTCGTCATAGGAGTATGATTCTGCTCATGAAGTTGCTTGCCCTGACATTCATGCTGTTCGGCGCCGCCGCGATGGCGCAGCCGCTGCAGGTCGCGCCGCCTGTCGCGCAAGCTCCGGCTCCGACTCCGGCAGTGTGGAATCCAGTCGCGCCCTACATCACCGCCGGGCAGGACGAGCCGGGCTATCGTTCGTGGTACCTCGCGACATCGTGGCGCGCCGCTCAGGTCAGGGCTTTCAACGATTATCTTACCGCGAATCAGGTGAGCGGAATCCTTCCGACCTGGACGCTGCTGCGAACCGCGACCTCGTGGCAGGAGTGTGGTGGACAACCGTTCGAAGTGCCGCCAGCCGACGAATGGCCGCATATGGTCGAAACGCTCCGCTACGTCCGCGATTATGTGATTCCAGCGGTGGGCCCGGTCGAAGCAGTTTCCGTCTATCGCAATCCCATGCTCAACCAATGCGCTGGTGGCGCGCCGGAAAGCGCGCACAAGCTCGACTCGGCGATCGACATGGTTCCGTTGCGGCCGATCACGCGCGAGGCGCTGATGCGGACGCTATGCGGGATCCATTCTGAGCATGGCGCGGCTTATAACGCGGGGCTCGGCTTCTACGCTTATCTGCGCTTCCACGTCGACAGCACCAAGTTCCGCCGCTGGAACATGGATCCGGCGGTGATGGCCGACTGTCCGCCGCTCATCCATCCGGAAGACATTGCTTCGGTGGGTCAGCCGATCCCGCCCACGGCGCAGACCGCAGTCTCGCAGATGCCCGCTGTGACGGTGGTTCAGGCGCCGGGCTCCCGGCTACCGACTACTGGAAGTTCGCCAGTGTCGTCCGCGGTCTCCGTCGGAGGCTCGCCGACGGGACAGCCGCACTAGCGAAAATCCCTTGTGTTGCCGTTCTGCAACACCATATCGGTGTTGAAGAAAATAGGGGTTACGACACATGGATTTTGAAAAGCTCACCGATCGCGCGCGCGGATTTCTTCAAGCCGCGCAGACCATTGCGGTCAGGGAGCATCAGCAGAGGATTGCCCCTGCGCATCTGCTGAAGGCGCTGCTCGACGATGAGCAAGGCATGGCCGCGGGGCTAATCAATGCCGCCGGCGGCGACGCTAAGGCGGCGCGGCGCGAGGCCGATGCGCTCGTCGCGAAGATTCCGGCGGTCACCGGCAGCGGTGCGACGCAGGCGCCCGCGATGGACGGTGATACGATCCGCATCCTCGACCAGGCCGAGCAGGTCGCGAAGAAGGCCGGTGACAGCTACGTTACGGTCGAGCGCATCCTGCTCGCAATGGCGCTCGCCAAGAACACCGATGTGGGCGGCGCCCTGGCCAAGGCGGGGCTGACGCCACAGAATCTCAATGCGGCGATCGACAAGCTTCGCGGCGGCCGCACCGCCGACACGCAGGGTGCCGAGGATCGCTACGACGCACTCAAGAAATATGCCCGCGACCTCACAGAGGCGGCGCGCGAGGGTAAGCTCGATCCGGTAATCGGCCGCGACGAGGAAATCCGCCGCACCATCCAGGTGCTTGCGCGCCGGACCAAGAACAATCCCGTGCTCATCGGGGAGCCGGGCGTCGGCAAGACTGCGATCGCGGAAGGGCTCGCGCTGCGCATCACCAACGGCGACGTGCCCGACGGGATCAAGGACAAGCGACTGCTCGCGCTCGATCTCGGCGCGATGGTCGCCGGCGCGAAATATCGCGGCGAATTCGAGGAGCGGCTGAAGGGTGTGCTCGACGAAGTGCGCCAGGCTGAAGGCGACATCATCCTGTTCATCGACGAAATGCACACGCTCGTCGGCGCCGGGAAAGCCGAGGGCGCGATGGACGCGGGGAACTTGCTGAAGCCGGCGCTCGCGCGGGGCGAGCTCCACTGCATCGGCGCGACCACGCTCGACGAATATCGCAAATATATCGAGAAGGACGCGGCGCTCGAGCGGCGCTTCCAACCGGTCTTCGTGGGGGAGCCGACCGTCCCCGACACCATCTCGATACTGCGGGGACTCAAGGAGAAGTACGAGCTTCACCACGGCGTTCGAATCACCGATGCGGCGATCGTCGCCGCGGCGACGCTCAGCAATCGCTACATCACCGATCGCTTCCTCCCCGACAAGGCGATCGACCTGATGGATGAGGCGGCGAGCCGGATCCGCATGGAGGTGGAGTCCAAGCCCGAAGAGATCGAAAATCTAGACCGGCGCATCATTCAGCTGAAAATCGAGCGCGAGGCGTTGAAGAAGGAGCAGGACAAGGCGTCGAAGGACCGCCTCGCGAAGCTCGAGGAGGAGCTTGCGAACCTCGAGCAGCAGTCATCCGAGCTAACCCAGCGCTGGCAGGCGGAAAAAGAGAAGATCGCCGGCGAGGCGAAGATCAAGGAAAATCTGGACCACGCCCGGGTCGAGCTCGAACAGGCGCAACGCAACGGCGATCTCGCGAAAGCCGGTGAGCTCCAATACGGACGAATCCCCGAGCTCGAAAAGCAACTTGCCGATGCCCAGGCCGCGTCCAAGGGCGCGATGCTCCGCGAGGAAGTGACCGATCAGGACATCGCCGCCGTCGTCAGCCGCTGGACCGGCATCCCGGTCGAAAGGATGATGGAAGGCGAGCGCGAGAAGTTGCTGCAGATGGAAGCGGCGATTGGCGCGCGCGTGATCGGCCAGGATGATGCCGTGAAAGCAGTGTCCGCGGCAGTCCGCCGTGCCCGGGCGGGCCTGCAGGATCCGAACCGGCCGCTCGGCTCCTTCCTGTTCCTCGGCCCCACCGGCGTCGGCAAGACGGAACTGACCAAGGCGCTCGCCGAATTCCTGTTCGACGACTCAAGCGCGATGGTCCGCATCGACATGAGCGAGTTCATGGAGAAGCACGCGGTCTCCCGACTGATCGGCGCTCCTCCCGGTTACGTCGGCTATGAAGAAGGCGGCGTTCTAACCGAAGCGGTTCGCCGGCGGCCTTATCAAGTGGTGCTTTTCGACGAGGTCGAGAAGGCTCACGGTGACGTCTTCAACGTGCTTCTCCAGGTTCTCGACGACGGCCGCCTGACCGATGGCCAGGGCCGCACGGTCGACTTCACCAATACGATCATCATCCTGACTTCGAACCTCGGCTCGCAGTACCTGGCGTCATTGGGAGAAGACGAGGCCGTCGAGAAGGCCGAGCCGCAGGTGATGGAGGTCGTCCGCGCGCACTTCCGGCCCGAGTTCCTCAACCGGCTGGACGAGATAATCCTGTTCCACCGCCTGTCGTCAGGACACATGGGGCCGATCGTCGATATCCAGGTCGCGCGGCTGCAGAAGTTGCTCGAGGACCGCAAGATCCGACTGGACCTGACGGGCGCGGCCCGCGCGTGGCTGGGCCGCGTCGGCTACGATCCGGTGTACGGCGCCCGGCCGCTGAAGCGCGCAGTCCAAAAGTATCTGCAGGACCCGCTTGCCGACAAAATCCTGTCGGGTGAAATCCCGGACGGATCGGTTGTGCGGGTCGATGAAGGCGATGGTCAGCTGGTACTGACGCCAGCCAGCGAAGAGGTGCGCGAAGCGGCGGAGTAAATCGCCCGGTTACATCGGCCGAAGAGTCTGCGCTTTATCGATTTCCTGACGATCCAGCCGCCGCTGCTCCGACCATTGGCCGCGAGTCATGCAGACCTTGTGCATGATGAGCCGGCTGCTGGTATCCTGCTGCTTTTCGCAGACGACCTCATTCGGGTCGGGCGCTTTCTTCGGAGGCTGCGTGCCGGTCACGGTGATCGGCTGCTGTTCAGTCGGCTGCTGGGCATTAGCAGGAACTGCGGATGCGCCCACGGCGAGCGCCGCCGCGCCGACCAGAATGGACGTTCGCATCACAGTCCCCTTCGCCCGTTATCGCCTTACTGCGGTGTGTTCAACGGAGCCTGCGTCTGTGCCTTATCGACGTCCTGGCGATCGAGGCGACGCTGCTCGGCCCACTGCGAACGGGTCATGCAGACGCGGTGCGCTGCGAGCCGGCTGCCCGTGTCCTGCTGCTTCTCGCAGACGACCTCGTTGGGATCGGGCACCTTCTTGCCACTCTGCTGCTGCTGCTGTTGCTGCGTTTGCGACTGGGCAAAGGCCGGAGCCGAAGCCACTGGCGTCAAAACGAGCGCGGTCGCAGAAACGATTAGCAAATTACGCATTCGAAGCTCCCTTGCACACCCACAGGCCGCACCGTTCATTATACGGCGGCCAACCTGAACGGAACCTGCTTTAAGTCAAGTTGCGACCGTTCAAAGGCCGTGACGGGCACTTTCACCGGCAGAGATCAGAGCAGCGACGGAATCCCGTTCCGCAGGGCTGAGATCGGGGTGCCAGACGTCGCAGATCAAGACGACGCGAAGCTCGTCCGACGGGTTCGCGGCTTCGTGCTCCATCGTATCGTCGAACACGAATGCCTCGCCGACTTTCCACGGCCGAGTTTCGGCGCCGACGCGGAACCAGCAGCCTTCGGGCACAATCAGCGGAAGATGGCACACAAGGCGCGTGTTGCTGATCCCGAAGTGCGGCGGAATGACTGTCTTCGGAGCGAGCAGCGAGAACATCGCATTCGGGGAAGCTCCCGGAATGTCCGGTTGCGCCAACTGACGCAAGAGAGCCATGGTGTTTGGACAATGTCGGGCATTCGCCTCGACCAGCTTCCCGTGCTGGAGAAGGTGAATGGCGGTCCAGTCCGGGTTGCGGTTCAGCGGCCGCCACTGGTCCATGGGAACGTGGTCTGCGAACTGGACGTACGGGACAAGCTCGGCGCGCTCCTCAGCCATGACCGCGCGCAGCTCGGCGGTAACCGCCTCTGTCGCTGCTTCCAGCTGTTCCAGCCATGGAAACAGCCGACGCGGATGAAACTCCCGCTCGGCCAGCTCGGGGAACTGAAAGTCGGTCGGCTGGCTGTGATAGGCGCGCGTCCGCCGGACGGCGTTGGTCCGGAAGCGATCGATGCGCTTACGCTCTTCGTCGCTCGCGCTTCGCTCCGCGTCGGCCATGCGCGCCTTCAGCGCGGCTTCCTTCTTGGCCTGCCATTCGCCGTATCGTTGCTCCGCCTCGGCAACGACCGGGCCAAGTTGCTGGGGCAGGTCCCGCTCCGGCTTTTGCGCCAGTGCATGGCCCCAGGCCTCCCCTGCCTCCGGCCGCTCAAGCCGCTGGAGCAGGCTTGCCCGCATCAGCAGGGCGGTGAAGTCCCGCGGGGCAATTGCGAGCGCTTTATGAATTGCATCAAGCGCGGCTGAAGCATCCCCGGTGCCCCTGCGGATTGCGGCAATCCGGATCCACAGCGCGCCATCCGCCGGCGACAGCGCGGCGGCCTTCTCCAGCAGCGAAACCGCCTGCGTGAAATCGCGTGCGGCTGCGGCCTTATCGGCGTCCCTGACCAGTGCGGCGGCGTCCATCGCTCACGCGCTATAGCCGAATTTCTCGATCCATGGCTTGAGGACCGGAAGCACCGGCTCGAGATGCTTGCGATATTTCTCCCAGCGTCCGGCAGAGCGCGTGTAGATCGGTTCGACGACCTGTGCGTAGCTTGCCGTCTTGATCCGGCCACGCTTCTTCGCGGTTTCCTGATGATCGAGCACAGCATCGTGCCAGTCGAGCCCGAGGAAGTCGAAAAGACCGCGAAGCTCGGTTTCGCGGTCGGCGACCAAGCTTTCATAAGCCATCTGGTGCGTTGGCATCGGCATGAGCGATTGCACGCGCTCATAGTAGCGGAAGCTCAAATCGTAGAGCTCCGCCGCGGTGTCGAGTCGAATGAAGTTGGCCATTCCGTCGTTGAGGCGGAAATTCGCCATGAAGCAGCTGAGAACAACATCGCAAGGGTGCCGCAGCGCAAGGATGATCCGCGCCTCGGGGAAGACCCTGCGGACGAACGGCAGAAGATTCATGGTGAGCGGATTCTTGTCGATAAGCACGTTGCCCTCAACGAGAGGCGCAACCGTTGCCGCATATTCGAAATAGGCGTCTCGGGCGGCTTGAATCTCTCGATCGTTGGCGGTGGGGAGGGTGGCTAGATCACTGATGAATTCGTGAGCTTTTTTGATCGCCGGCTCTTCCTCGAGAACTTCGATCTTGGGGTGCGACATGAGGATGGTGTCGAGAAGGGTCGTGCCCGAGCGCGGGAAACCGACGAGGAAAACCGGTGCGGGCCGCGGATCTGCTTTCGACTCCTCTCGCCAGGAGGCCGCCCACTCGTCAGTGATGGCGTCACGAGAGTTGGCGACGATCCTGCGATAATTCGCTGCTCTTTCTTCCGGCATGCTGGGGTCTTCGCGGAAGAGTTCATTCATGCGCGAGAATGCTGCGAACGCTTCCTCGTATCTGCCCGCGCCGTCGAGCATCTGTGCGAGCAAATGGGCGCGCCGAGGCGTGTCCAGCTGTTCCGGCACTTTCTCGAGGGCCGCAAGACCCTCCTCATATTGCTTGGTGCGGCGAAAGTGATAGGCACGAAGAAACTGAAGAACATCTTCGCTAGAACCTCGCTCTTCCGCCTCGTCCACGAGTTCCGCGAGATCGACGTCGCGATTGGTCAATTCGTAGACCAGGGCCAGCCCGAGAAGCGCATTGGTATTCGCCGAATCGATTTCAAACACGCGGCGGTAGGTCGCCTCTGACGCATCCATGCGGTGCATGGACGAGAGATGGCTTGCCTTGGCGAGGAGTAGTTCAAGGTTCATCGGGTCCCGCGTGATCGCCGCGTCGATCGCCTCGAGCGCCTCTTCGTCGCGGAGCATGTTTTTGAGAATGACATGCAGCTCGCGGAGCGGCATCGCATCCTCGGGGAAATCGAGCGCCATTTGGCGGAATGCGGCTTCCGACTCTTCGAGCTTGCCAATTTCGAGCAGTGCTTTCGCGTAATTGAGTCGGCTCGGCGCCGCGAGCGGGTTGATCTCGACGGAGCGACGATGCGCTTCGGCGCTCCCCTCCCAGTCCTCAGCCCCTCGCCGGGCGTTGCCGAGGTTGTTCCAACTCTCCCAGTCGTCCGGTGCGGCGGCGACAACGTGCTCGAGCGCTTCGATCGCCGCCGGGAAGTTCGAAAGCTGATCGGCGACAAAGCCGCGAATCCGCGCAAGCTGCAGCGTCGGATCTGAGAAAGCGAGTCCGCGGTCGGAGACTTCGAGTGCGCGGTCGAAACGTTTGAGCGCGCCAAGTGCGCTCGCGAGGTTGATGGCGATCTTGACGTCGTCCGGACGTTTCTCGCGGGCGATTTCCAGGTGCGCGACAGCCCGTTCGTGCTCGCCAAGATCGAAGCGTAGCATTCCAAGAAGAGCATTGAGCGCAGTCGCGTCACCACCCGCCGCCAAGGCTTGCTCTGCAATAGCGCATGCTTCCGCGAGCCTGCCAACGCGCGCGGCGCCAAGTGCCTTGGAAAGCGCGGCAGCCGTGCTCTCGTCCGGCCGTCGAGATGTTGTTGTTTGAATCGTCACTGTCGGTCCAAAATTGTGATCGTCCTGAAGTTACAGCCGCTCTTCGGCAAAAAGAAGGGGCGGTGGCACTAGGCCACCGCCCCAATATGCTTGCCTTCTTCGAGGCTTAGAAGTTGAGCGTCGCGCCGGCGAAGAAGTAACGGCCGAGGGTGTCGTAGGTGCCCCCGTAAGTGTTCCCGTTACACGTTGCCACCGCGCAAGAACCGTATGAGCTGCTGAAGATCGGCGGATTCTTGTCGAAGATGTTGTTGACGCCGAGGCGCAGGTTGTAGTGGTCGCCCACTGTGAAGGTGCCCGCCAGGTCGAAGTAGCTCTGCGCCGGCACATGCCCATTGAGCAGGCCCACTCCATTCTTGTCCGGGCCCACGTTCGGATTGTTCAGCACTTCGTCGTTGCTGAAGCCCTCGTGCGTCACTTTGCCAATATACCGCCACTGCGCCGAAATGCCGATACCGTTGGGCATTTGCAGACCGAGCCGCAGCTTGTGCCGCCAGTGAGGCAGCGGGTTGCCGCAGGTCGCGCCATAGAAGCCGGCGCAATCATACTCGGGGTTGAGGCCGTCATCCACAATGTAGTGATTGACCCAAGTGCCGACTGCACTCGCCGAAAGTGTGCCGATGCCGCCCAGGCGATAGCTGTACGAGATATTACCGTCGACGCCCTTCGTCTCCACCGCACCGACGTTCTGCGGAAGATCGGTGACGAATCCGGCGGAGCTGAGCCACAGCGAGCCACCCGGTGCACGATGGATCAGCGCACAGGACGGGGCAACCGTGGTTGCGGTCGTGTTGTTGACGCAGTTCGACAAGATCGCGTCAGCACCGAAGCCCTGGATCGCGCCCTTGATCTTGATGTCGTACCAGTCGACCGTCATGGCCAAACGCGGGATGAACCGCGGCTGGATGACCGCACCCAACGTCTTCGTCGTGGCCTTCTCCGGGTTCAGAGTCGGGTTGCCTCCGATCAAGCCGTTATACTGTTCGGCCGGGTTGCTCGGAGTTTTCGACCCCGGCACCATACCTTGCGCCACGCAACCGAAGTCCTGCGGGTTCGCCGTTCCAGTGAACGCACCCGTCGGATCGATGGTGTGACCGGCGCATGGGTCGGTCGAGGCATCGAGCGCGACGAACTGCGGTGAGAACAGCTCCTGGATGTTCGGAGCGCGAACGGCCCGGTTGTACGCACCGCGGAAGCGGATGTCGCGAACCGGAGCGAACTCCAACGACAGCTTGTAGGTGTCGGTGCTGTAGGTCCGGCTGAGCACCGGATCCCCGTTCTGATCGACCGTCCCACCGCCCGGCATCGTCTTGTACCAGGACTTACGGTAGCCGGCTGCGAGCGACAACTCGTCGATGAACGAATGCCGGACGATCGGGATTTGGGTTTCGCCGAACACTTCTAGCACTCGGAATGCGCCGGCGACCGGAAGCGTCGGAGCGCCCTGGCCAGCAAGATCGCCGGTCTGGAACGACTGGTCCGGATTCAGGTCCAGCGACTCCTTCCGATACTCGGTACCGACGTTGATTCCGACACCCTCGTCCGACCAGGGAGTCTGGATGCCGTACTCACCAAGCGCGCCGGTGAAGTTGGCGTCCGCGACCTGCTCGCTCGTCGTACCTGTGATCACGCCGAAGACGTTGAGGTAGTTGATCGCCGCCTGCGACGGCCCAGCACCCGAGAAGAAGTCCACGGGAACGCACCGCGTGTCCGTGCCGGCGAGCACCGAGCGGCACTCCGCGACCGAGCCCGGCGTGTTCGGGGCAACTTCGAGGCCCGTCGTCGGATCCACGCTGACGACGTTAAGGGCGTTCACCAGGCGGCTGACCGAGAACTCGTTGCGGTAGACCTGGCTGTAGTCGGTGCGGCCGTACTGGAAGTAGGCATCGTACGACCACGCCTTGTCCAGGTCGCCGCGCGTCCCAAGGACGCCGCGCCATTCGGTGTGCTTCAGGTCGCTGATACGGTTGCCGCCTTCGACGTTGCGACGCAGCAGTTGCATGAAGGCCTGGTTGTATGGCTGGCCGGTCGGACCGAAGAAGGTCAGCGGAGCCGGGAGGCCTACGCCGCCCAACAGGGGTGGCTGGCCGCCCACCGGGATGCCGAGAGACGGGGCGTAGGGTGCGCCCGCGGCAACCGGGAATCCGCCCACGATGGCAGCAATCTCGTTAAACGGCGTGCAGAGCGCGTCGTGCTGCTGCGTCGACAGGAGCGGGTTGTCGCAGTTGACCATGAAGGTGTTGCCGAAGTCACCCGACGGCGCGATCTGCGCCAGCGTGTGGTCGTCCATGAACATGAATTCCATGTACGGATGGATCGCCGGCGTAATCTCATAGTCGGCAAAGACGCCGCCCGTGTAACGCTCGTCAGGGCGTTGGAAATAGTTCGTCGGGTTGAAGTTGAAGCGTGGGCCGAGCGCACCCAGCGTTCCCGCGCCAAGGCCTCCGACGGTCGAGGTCGCAACGGTTTGCTGCTGCTGCGCGCCGTTCGCGGTTGTCACCGTCGTCAGAGTTGGCGAGGTGAAGAAGATCGCGGTGCCGCTGCGGTTCGTCAGCGAGCCACTGCAAACAATATTGTGATTTCTGCGATCCGGGTTCAACCGTGTGTCTTGGTCGGCGATCGCGCAGGCGCTGTAGTCGCGACGCTGCTCGAGCACGGCGTTCACATGGCGATATCCGAAATACCCCATTGCGTGGCCGCGGTTGTCGTCGAACGCCGCGCCGATCGATACTGTGCCGTCGAAAGCGCTGCCGTCCGCAACATTGCCTCTTGGGAAGTTATACCCCGGGACACCCGCATTCTGGAACTTTTCATTGATACCGCAGACGGTACCACCACGATCCACACTCGTCGGGATGCTTGGGCAGTCGTTGTTGTGCTGATAGAAGCTGTACTGGCCGTCGAACCGGACACCGGTGAAGTTGGTGTCCATGATGAAGTTGACGACGCCCGCGACCGCGTCCGCGCCGTACACCGACGAGGCGCCGCCCGTCAGCACGTCGACGCGCTTGATCAGCGACGAAGGGATGAAGTTGAGGTCGGCGGCCTGCGCAGAGCTGTTCGGGTCGCCCGGGACAAGCCGGCGGCCGTTGATCAGCACCAGGGTGCGCTTCGGACCAAGGTCGCGAAGGTCGACGTAAGCGGTACCGGTCGCGCCGTTCGACACGCCCGAGCTCTGGTTCGCCTGCACCGACGGCAGCGAGTTCAGAACGTCCTCGATGCGGGTCGAACCCGAGAGCTTGACGTCCTGGTTGGTGACCACGGTGACGGGCGCGGCCGACGTAAGATTCGGCTGCGGAATGCGGGTGCCCGTGATGATGATGTCGTTTGCCGACTGCACCGGAGCGCCCTGGGCGTTCTGAGTCGGCGTGGGCTGGCCCGTCACGTCGCCCGTCGGCGGCGCGCCGCCCGGGTTCGTCGCGACGTTCTGATCCGGAACCGTTGACTGCGTGTTCGCAGCAGTTCCGCCCGTCGGCGGGGTCGGCTGGGTTTGCGCATACGCCGGGTTGGCGAGGACGCTTGCACCCACGAGCAGAGTCGTCGTGAGCAAGCGCTGACGGAAATCGAGCATCATTTATTCTTCCCCTTCACTAGCCGTGCGCGTCGGCACGACTGCCGTGGAACGGCGAAAGCTGAGTTCGCCGAACTGCTCCTTGTGATAGGTGAACCGGAGAGACGCTGGCAACGCTTGGCGGGTCGTTACGGGCAAGTTGTCAATGCGCTGTATCAATTTTGCAACAGCGGAATCTTGCGCTGGAGCCGCTCGGAATCGTAGGCTGAAACTCACACCGGGGAGCGTCGACCATGCGACAAATCATTGTGATGGCAGGGATGTTGGCCATGCTTGGAGCGACCAGCGCGCTCGCCCGAGATACTCTCCCGGCCGGCAATCCCCCGATTGTCCAAGGCCTGCTCCAATGCCGGGCAATCACCGACGCGACCCAGCGCCTCGCCTGCTATGACCGTCAAAGCAACGCGATCGCCACCGCGATCGAGAAGAAAGACCTCGTCGTGATCGACAAGGAACGAGCCACGGCCGCCAAGCGCTCGCTGTTCGGCTTTTCAGTCCCAAGCTTCGCCGGGCTTCTGGGCGGCGGCGACCTCAACCAGATCGAAGGCACGGTCGCGGCCGCTCGGCAGAACGCCGACGGCGGCTGGACCATTCAGCTCGTCGACGGCTCGGTGTGGGACCAGACGGACGATACACCCGTGGCGCTCGAGCCGAGGCGCGGCGACAAGATTACCGTCAGGCGCGGTGCGCTCGGGTCCTATTTCGTGAAGATCGGCAGCCAGCCGGGCTTCAAGGCTAAGCGGATCGGCTAGCGCTTCCGCGCGGCCGACTGCTCCGCCTTCAGGCTGGCGTCGGCATCGACATAGGGTTCCTGCCGCTCGACGCTCCAGTACTTGAGCTCGTGCAGCGAAATGCGGACGCCGGTGACGGCGCAGACCACATGGTCGCCGTCGCTCAGCAGCCGGAAGGTTCCGGGAAGATAATGGATCCGGGCGGCCCGGCCGCTTCCGCTCATCAGCATGCGTCTAATCCTCCGCCTGGTCGAACAAGCCAGGCTGCCCTTTCATGTAGGACGCACGGGGCTTCCGCTCAACCGGACGGCTGCCGGTGCCGTCGACCGTGGCGTCGACCGAGCCATCGGCGAAACGCAGCGTCAGCAG